>QHSB01000594.1 GCA_003220335.1 Candidatus Rokuibacteriota bacterium | reverse complement strand
CGCGGCGCGCCGATGCGCGCGGCGACCTTCGCGTAGGTCGACGTGGTTCCCGCGGGAATCTCGCGCAGCGCCTGCCACACGCGCTGCTGGAACGCCGTGCCACGCACGTCCAGCGGCAGGTCGAGGCCCAGCGCCGGCGTCTCGACGAAGCCCACCACCTTCGCGACGAGCCGCTCGAAGTCGCGCTCGCCGCCGATGAGCCGGGCCTTCGGGAACCGGTCTTGGAGGTCGCGCGCCAGGGCGTCCGGGTCGTCGCCGAGCAGGATCGAGCAGACGCCGCGCTCGGTGGCGGCCACCAGGATCGAGCCGAGGGAGCACTCGCCGACGGCGAACCGGATCGCCGCGCCGTCGCCGCCGGCGCGGAAGTCGGTCGGCGTCATCCCGAGCACCTCCGAGGAGGTCGCGTAGAAGCGTCCGCTCGAGTTGTAGCCGGCGCCATAGATCGCGTCGGTCACCGTGTCGCTGCGCGACAGCTCGTCGCGCACGCGCCGGGCGCGGTGCGCCGCCGCGAACGCCTTCGGGGTGAGGCCGGTGGTCGTCTTGAAGACGCGGTGGAAGTGGAAGCGGCTCAGGCCGGCGGCGTCTGCGAGCGCGTCGAGGCTCGGTACCTCCTCGGCCGCCTCGATGAGCCGGCAGGCCCGCGCCACCGCCTCCGCGCGCGCCGCACCGAGGCCCTGACCGTCGGGACGGCAGCGCTTGCACGGGCGAAAGCCCGCGCGCGCGGCGTCGCCGCACGTCGCGTGGAAGCGCACGTTCTCGCGCCGGGCCAGGCGCGCCGCGCAGGACGGCCGGCAGTACACGCCGGTCGTGCGGACGGAGTAATAGAAGACGCCGTCGGCGCGCCGGTCGCGGCCGGCCACGGCCGCCCACCGCGCGGCGTCGCTCTCGTACACGGCAGAACCTGTCCGATGTCTCGTCGCCACGCTGATCATGATGCCTCCTTTTTCGTGGCTTCATCCTCTCCGATTGCGTCGGCGCCGACACTCCGGTCCTTGCTCTCGAATTCGCGCCCGCGCGCCGCCCGGCGCGCCGCGACCTACGTGGCAGGTAATTGATTTCACGATGGTTGGCGCGGAGGATCGGGCGCAGGAGGAGCCGCCATGCTCACCGTCGCCTTCGCCGGGACCTTCGCCGCCAGCCTCGCGCCGCCCGTGCAGGCGCACCTCGGCATCCCCTGCGACATCCGCGTCACCGACGAGGCCCGCATCGTGGACAAGCTCGGGGACGTGGACGTGCTGGTGGCCATGGCGTTCACCCGCGAGATGGCCGCGGGCGCCCGGCGACTGAAGCTCGTGCAGGTCCCCGGCGCGGGCCTCGAGCGCATCGATCGCGCCGCGCTCCCGGCCGGGACGGCGCTCGCCAACGCCTACGGCCACGAGGTCGGCATCGCCGAGTACGTGCTCGGCGCGATGCTCACGCTCACGCGTGGCTTCGTGCGGCTCGACGCCGCCCTCCGGCGGGGCGCGTGGGAGAGCCAGTGGGCGGTGGGGGCCACGCCACCGCCGCCGTGGCCGGAGCTGGCGGGCAAGACGCTCGGCATTCTCGGCTACGGGCGCATCGGGCAGGCGCTCGCGCAGCGCGCCCGCGGGTTCGACATGGAGATCTGCGCGATCCGTCGCGACGTCGCGCGCTCGGCGCGGGACGGGCTCGCGCGGCTCGGCGGGCTCGACATCCTCGACGACGTGCTGCGGCGCTCCGACTATCTCGCGATCACGCTGCCGGCGACGGTCGCCACGCGCGGGCTGCTCGGGACCGCGCAGCTGGCCCTCATGAAGCCCACGGCCGTGCTCGTGAACGTGGCGCGCGCCGAGATCGTCGACGAGCAGGCGCTCTACCGCGCGCTGGCCGAGCGCGCGATCGCGGCGGCCGCCCTCGACGTCTGGTATCGCTATCCGACCGACGCGACGCCGACGCCGCCCGCGCGTCAGCCCTTCCACGAGCTCCCGAACGTGCTGATGACGCCGCACGTGTCCGGCTGGACCGAGGGGATGCTCGCCGCGCGGGCGCGGCTCATCGCGGACAACATCAGGCGGATCTCGCGCGGCGAGCCGCCGGAGAACCTGATCGGCGACTGATCAGAACGCGGCGGCACCCTGCGCGGTCTCGCCGGCGTCAGCGATGTCGCGGCCGCACAGCGCGGCGATCGTGCGGCAGAGCCGGTCCATCTGCAGCGGCTTGCGGAGATACGCGGTGAACCCGCGCGCGGCCGCTACCGGAAAGTCTTCGTAGTGGGCGGTGATGGCGATGGCGGGAATGTCGGCGCCCTCGGCGGGCGCGCGCGCGCGCAGCCACTGCATGAAGTGCGTGCCGTCCTCGCCGGGCAGATTGAGATCGCACAGGATCAGGTGGGCCTTGCGAGTGCGCAGGAAGTCGCGGGCCTGACCCGTATGGGTGGCCAGCAGCGGGTGGGCGCCCGCCGTGTCGAGGATCGCGCGGATCAGGTTCAGCGCGTCGAAGTTGTCCTCGACCACGAGGATCGTCAGTCCCGTCAGATCGGGGAGGGCCGCCGGCCGCATCGGCGTCATCAGGGATTCACCAGGTCGCGAACGAGGGTGACGAGGTCGTCGAGATTCACCGGCTTCACGAGATAGCCGCTGTAGCCGGCGATCTTCGCGGCGGCTGCCGTGAAGTCCTTGTCGTAGCCGCTGACCGCGATGGCGGGAACGTCACCGCCCGCCTCCGGCTCGAGCCGGCGCAGCGCGCGGATGAAATGAAGCCCATCGGCGCCTGGCAACGACAGATCCGACACGATGACGTGCGGCCGATACTCGGCGAGATCCTCGAGCGCCGATTCGGTCGAATGACACATGGTCACGAGCGCTCCGCAGTATTCGAGGAACGTGGCCAGCAGTTGCCGGCTGTCTTCGTCGTCCTCGACGATGAGCACGTGGACGCCGGTCAGGTCGACCGTCGCCGCCGACGGCTTACTCCCCACGACGTACGCCCCTCCTTGGCGATCGATGTACTGCCGTCACCGTACTCTTACTGAGGGGCAAAAGGCAGCCCTGAAAAGAATTCTCCTGAATGGCCTAGGTAGGTGTACGCATTACATTACCCTTGTCTAGACGATCGGCAGGCGTCTCGCGCGCCTCCTCCTGTCGTGCGCAGTCGCGATGCACGCCGAACCCGTGCCAGGAGGTGGCCGAGCGGTCCGGTTCGATCGGGTTGTCGCAGAGCCAGCAGAGGCCGTCGTCGGATTGCATAGTGAATCCCCCCGCGAGGCCG
>QHSB01000593.1 GCA_003220335.1 Candidatus Rokuibacteriota bacterium | reverse complement strand
AGGTCAGTGTGGGGAAAACGGACATCAGCGGCCTGGTGCATGAAGATCGGCGCCCCGGTCGCTTCGGCGAGCCGCCGGGCGCCCGAGACGTGATCGGCCTGCACGTGGGTCTCGATGATGTGACTGACCCGCATGTTCTTCTGAGCCGCCGCTTCGAGGTAGGGCTCGATATCCTGCTGTGGATCCACCACAGCGCAGCTGGCTGCGCCGCTTCAGCCGAGCACGTAGCTCGCGCAGCCGGTCTTCGGAGAAAGGAAGTGGCGGAAGATCATTGAGGCACCTCCTGCCACTTGTCATACCGCAGGCCGTCGTATAGGGTCCAATACATCGTGGCAATCCTAATGATCGTGAAAGCCCTATGACGATCCATCAGGCCCGAGGCCTTCATCGGCCAGCCCCAAAGAACCGGAGGGATTCCCATGGCAGCCACCGTGCGTGGAGCAATCCGCGAGCTGCTGGAGCAGACCATGGTAACTATCGATGCATTACTTGAGGCATCCGACCGCGAGCTCGCGATGCCGTCGTCCCATGGCTGTGCCCAGGGCAAGGACGCCTGGACGCTGATTACGAATGACATCGACCACGAGAAGATCCACACCGGACAGGTACTTGAAGCACGCTACGAATCGCGGATCACGGCGTCGCCGATGGAACGCCTCGTTGCGGAGTGGCTCGCCGAGCGCGCCCGCTTTATCGGCTCGCTCATCGGCTTGACCGACGAGCAATTCAATCGCGAGACAGCTGCCGGCCAATGGACCTATCGCGTCGTGGCCAAGCACGTGCTCACATTGGAACAAGATTCGCTGAAGACGATGACCGCCGACCGGGCCGGCAGAGCGAACAGCCACTAATCGGTGAGGTGGGACTGATCGCAAAAGATCTATGACGATCCGCCAGCTCGAGGTCTTTCTCGGCGTGACGCAGGCGAAGAGCTTCAGCCGCGCGGCGGAACGCATCCATCTCTCTCAGCCGACGCTGTCCGAGCACATGCGCGAGCTCGAGGAGGAGCTCGGCGTGCGGCTATTCGTTCGCCACCCCAGATCCGTCTCGTTGACCGAGGCTGGACGGATCTTCGGCGACTATGCAACACGCGTCGTCGCAACGCTCGCCGCCGGCAGGCAGGCGTTGGCAGAGCTCGACGGTCTTCAGCGAGGATCGCTGGTCGTCGGCGCCAGCACGACGCCAGGAACCTACGTGTTGCCGGCGCTCATCGCGCGGTTTCGAAACACCTATCCGGGGATCACCGTCGCCCTTCGGATTGCAAACTCTCGGATCGTCGAAGAGCGGGTTCGCGATGGCGACGTCGACGTGGCCGTCATCGGCGGCCACATGCTGGGCCCGGGCGAGCGGTGTGTCGCCGCCGGCATCGTCGACGAGCTGCAGCTCATCGTGCGCGCGAAGCACCCGATCGGGGCGAAGATCTCGCGCGCGAAGCTATCACGTGAGCCTCTGCTGATCCGGGAAGAGGGCTCGGCGACGCGTCAGGTCACCGAACGTGCCCTGCGCGAGGCGGGCATCACCGTTCAACCGACGATGGAGCTAGACCATACGGAGACGATCAAGCGCGCTGTGCTGGCCGGGCTGGGAATCGCGTTCGTCTCACGATACGCCATCGAGGACGAAGTGCGGGCGAGGCGACTACGTGTGGTCGCGGTCGAGAGGCTGAAGATCCGGCGACATTTTCATGTGATCCACGACGAACGCCGGCCGCTGAGCGCGAGTGCGCGCGCTTTCGTAGGCTTCCTCGAGAAGAGACGGCCGTGAAGAAGACGATGCGTCGCGTGCAGCACAGAGTGGCACCCCAGCCGAAGCAGTGCCCGATCTGCAGGAACCCCGTGACGAAGGCCGTTCGAAGGCAAGAAGGCGAGATACGCCAGAGTCGCGCGCCGGAGCAAGCTCGGGCTACGCTGGCAGCATCTCGACTGCAAGAGCGTCGACATTCGGAGGAGGGGCCGTCCTCGATCACGCGGCTAACGGCCGGCAACGATCATTCCGCGCCTTCACCCAGAGAACCGCGGCAAAAACGGCGCCCACTGCACCAACCACTCCTCCGACGCCAAAGCCCGTCGCATATCCGTAACGCGTGATGACGGGTCCAAGCGCAAAGGATCCGAGCGCCAGCCCCAGGTAGAGCGCGGTGCTATAGCCCCCCATGACGAGCCCGCGAGCGGCCGGCGTCGCTGTGCCCGCGAGCGCGACGCCGATCGCGACGCCCGCGGTTCCGCTGACCACGCCGTACCCCGCGACCAGTGACAGGAGCGGCCCCCGCTCGGTGAGGTGAGGCAGCAGCGCGGTTGCCACGCACCCGGCGAGCACGCCGCCGACGGCATACGGAGCCGACCGCTGCGTGCGATCCATCAGCCATCCGGCGGGGACGCGCGCGGCGGTGTTGGCGATGCCAAGGACCAGGAAGACGAGGCCGATGGCCGCCGGCGAAAGGCCCCTCGCCTCGCCGAGTAATGGAAAGAACGTGAAGACCACGCCCTGGGTGAGAAGACCGCTGGCCGCGACGATCCACCCTGCCCAGACTCTCGGATTGGCTCGAACCTCGCGGAACGTCACGCGCGCTCCGGCGGTGATATGCGCGGGAGGTACGGTAGTCGCTAAGCCGACGGCGAAGGCGAGTGCCGCACCGGCGGCACTGGCCACGAAGGCCGCGTGGTAACCCCACCACTCGGCGGCCAGTCCACCCAGGAAGGGTCCGACGCCAATCGCGCCGTAGTGCGCCGTTGCATACCACGCGTACGCGCGGCCGGCCGCCCCCGGCGGGGCCGCGTCGCCCACCAACGACATGGCGCTGGGCGTGAAGGCCGCCACGCCGAGCCCTGCGACACCGTAGATCAGCGCGAGGGCGACTCCGCCCTCGACGAGCGGCAGCATCAGCGAGGTGACGGCGCTCGTGGCCATTCCACCCAGGAGCAGGGTGCGACGGCCCCAAACGTCCGAGGCCCGGCCGAGTGGGACCGACGCCAACGCTGCCACGGCCATGTGCGCGGCCACGATGAAGCCAACGCCGGTTGCCGTCGCGCCGTGCGCGACCGCATAGAGCGGCACCAGGGGGCCACGCATCTGCGCGGCGGCAAAGTGGACGAACGTCAACGTGCAGACGACGGCGACGAGTGAAGCGGCCGCCGTCACGGCAGGTCAGTCGCCCGCCGGAATTGGTCGGTAGCGATGAGGCTCCGCAGCGCCGGGACGATATCCGGCGCGTCGTAAAACGGGTGGTCGCGAAAGATCCGCGCGCACTGCGCGTCGAGCGCGGCGAGCGCTTCGTACGCTTCGGGCACCACTTCCCGCACGCGTCTGACGCGTGCACGGGCGAACAGAAGATTAGCGGGATCGACGTAGCCGGCCTGGATGAAGCCGCGCGTCTTCTTCTCACAGCGGCACGGATTGCCCGGATCGACCAGTCCACACTTGTCGTTCATGAAGTTGTGCAGATCGCGGCGTGCCCGCGTGAGGCGCTGACGGAAGTTGTCGCGGCTGATCTCCAGCAGCTCGGCGCCGACCGCATCGGTGACGTCGAAAACCTCGCCGAGGATATAGACAAGCCGTTGGGCGCGGTCGAGGCACAGCAGCATGCCGGATGTGCAGCTGAGCCGGGCCTCGTCGACGATCAGGCGAACGTCGACCGGGACACTGGCCTCATCGGGCAGATCGAGGTCGGGGGTGTTGTCGAGCCCATGCGCGTAACAGCTGAACGTCAGGGTTTCCGGCTCCAGCCGCCCGCGCTTCGTGTTCAAGACGTGGTTGACGACGATCCGGTAGAGCCACGTCCGGACGCTGCTACGCCCTTCGAACGACGACAGGCGCGTGATCGCCTTGATCAGGATCTCCTGCGTGGCATCCTCGGCATCCTGGGGATGCGCGAGCATTCGGACAGCGATGTTGTAGATCCAGGCCTGATGACGCCGGACGAGCTCCTCGACGGCGACCCGCTCACCCGCCGCCCCACGTTCCACCAGGACGCGATCGGCATCGTCCGTGATTGCACTGTCGGCGAGCGGCGAGCGGGTGATCATCGATGCCTCCTGACTGTTTAGACCCGTGCCCGAGGTGAGTGTGACAGGCGGGAGTAACTGGCGCCAGAGAGCTCGTCGTTCGTAACCCTTGACCTTCCAGTAGCTGGAAGGTCTATCGTGCCCCGGGGTTGCAGAGGAGGCGAGTCAATGGCCCGAATCTTCAGCATCAGCGAGGTTGCCAGGGCGACCGGCGTGGCCGCGAAGACCATTCGCTACTACGAGGAGATCGGCGTGCTGCCGGCTCCGAGCCGCGTCCTTTGGCTTCCGACCACGAGCGCCGCGCGGGCTGCCGATGTCTGGATGTCGAGACTGCTCGCAAGGCCGCCTTGACGACGGACGCCGGGCGCGACGGGTGACAACGTTCGGGATCAGGCCGCGCGTACCGATTACCGTCCTGGCGGCGGCCTTCCTGTTCAACCTCGGCCAGGGCGTTCTCCGCCCATCGATGCCGCTCTACCTACAGCGAGTGTTTGCGGCCAACTATCGAATGGTGACGTTGATCCCGGTCGTGTTCGGGCTGGGGAAGTGGGTCGCCAGCTTGCCGACCGGCTACCTGCTGAACCGCCGCGGGCGGCCGTTGATGATGAGCGGCCTGCTCTTGATCGCGCTCATCGACGTCGCGAGTGTGATGACATCCAACTACGCTGCCTTCCTCGGATTACGCGCGCTCGGCGGTGTGGGTTGGGCGATGTTCGCAACGGTGGCCACCACGGCCATGGTTAATCCGCCGGCCGCGCAACGCCGCGGACGAGCGGTCAGCTTGTTGTTGATGAGTGAGACGTCGGGCCTGCTCGTGGGCAGTGCGGCGGGCGGTTGGCTCTATCAGGACGCGGGCGTAACAAGCCCATTCTTCTTTGAAGCGGTGTGCATGGGTATCGCGGCCGTGGCAGTCGGAAGTTGGGCGGCTCTCCCGACTGATAAGGCGACCGCGCCACGCGCATCTCAGAAGCGCCACGCCCTCGGAGAGGTGCTACGGACACGCGGCGTGCTGGTCATGGGCGTCACCAACGCCGTCTTGATTGCGATTCAGACGGGCACCCTCGTCTTCCTGTTCCCGCTCTACTTGTTCAAACGCGCCGGCCTCGGACCGGAGGCGGTCGGTCTCCTCGTCAGTCTCGGCGTGTTCGGTCGGCTCGTGGCGCTGTGGCTGGGAGGCAGCTTGTCGGATCGGTGGGGCCGCATACGCGTTCTGACCCCCGGACTGCTCGCCTATGCTGTGCTGCTCGGGAGCATGTCACTCCTGACGCATCCTCTGCTCCTCGGCGTCTGGAGCTTCGCAATTGGCGCCGCGGCGGGCTTAGTGGCGCCCGTCCCGACGGCTCTCATGAGCGACCTGGTTCCGCGCTCCCGACAAGGCGTTGCAATCGGTTGGCTACGAACGATGACTGATGGTGGCCAGATCGTCGGGCCTCTCGTGATGGGCTTCCTTGCCGATGCCATCGACCTGTCCGCGCCGTTTCTGTTTGGGGCCGCACTACTTGCCACGACTGCGTGGCAATGCCATCGCCAAGCCGCCACCATGTCAGTGGCCATAGAAGAAACAGCAGTCACGGCAAGCGACGGCCAAGGCGAGTAGGGCCAAAAGCAGCCTAAACGGGTCCGCCTAGTGTCGGCAGGGGTGGGACGCCCAGCTCCCGCGTGCACTCGCCGAACCACTGCAGCACTTCCTTGTGCAGCGGGATGCCCGTGGCCCGGCGCTTCTGCGTCTCTTCGAACTCCGACAGCCCGGGATAGAGCACGCGCTCGGCGCCAGCATCGTGGGCAGCGCGCCGGCCAGCACCGTCGACAGGACCTCGGCCATGAGGGCGAGGCCGTAGCCCTTGTGCGAGCCCTGCTCGCGGGTGCCGCCGAGCGGCAGCTGGTGATACTCGTCGCGGTCGAAGACGGGCTTTTCTTCCGTGATCGGGTTGCCCTCCTTGTCCGTGACCCAGCCGGGCAGCAGCGGCGAGCCCAGGCGAATGGCCAGCCGGATCTTGTTGCCGGCGATCGCGGAGGTGGCGGCGTCGAAGAGCATCGGCGCCTCACGCCGCGCGGGCGCGGCGACGGCGATCGGGTTGGTGCCGAGCAGCGGCTTGGCCGCGAACGTGGGCACGACGCTCAGCCCGGCGCCGGTGAAGCAGACGCCGACCATGTCCTGCTGGGCGGCCTGCATCGCGAAGTGGCCGATGGCGCCGAAGTGGCCGGCGTTGTACACGGTGACCACGCCGACGCCGACGGCGCGGGCCTTCTCGATGGCCAGCCGCATCGCCTTCGATCCGACGATGATGCCGAGCCGCCGCTCGCCGTCGATCACCGCGGTGGCGGGCGACTGCCGCACGATGCGCCATCCCGGCCGCGGATCGAGCTTGCCGGCCCGGTAGTCGCGGACGTAGGCGCGCAGCATGTTCGACACGCCGTGCGTCTCGACGCCGCGCAGGTCGGTCATCGTCAGCACGTCCGCCGCATCCGCGGCGTCGTCCGCGCTCACGCCGAGCTTCTCGAAGATCTGGGCGACCGTCCGTCGCAGCGCCGCTTCCGAGACGAGCACCTGGTCCTGCTGGGGTACCTTGAAGCGCTCGAGGATCATGGCCGACTCCTTCCCGCGCTGGAGGATACACCGCGCACCGGCGTCATGGAGGCCCTGGCGATGTCTTGACCACATGCGGCGCGCCGGATAGGGTCTGGCATCGGCGAGTGATCCGGGAGGGACGGCATGACGCTCGACAAGCCGCAGCTCGTGCAGATGTTGCGCACCATGATCCTGATCCGTGAGTTCGACGAGCGGGCCATTCAGCTGCGGCTCGCCGGCAAGATCTACGGCGCGGTGCATCCCTACGTGGGCCAGGAGGCCGTGGCGGTCGGTGTCTGCGCGTGCCTGTCGGTGACGGATCGCGTGACGAGCACGCACCGAGGGCACGGCCACTGCATCGCCAAGGGCGCCGACGTTCGACGGATGATGGCCGAGCTGTTCGGCCGGGTGGACGGGTATTGCAAGGGCAAAGGCGGCTCCATGCACATCGCGGACTTCGCGGTGGGCATGCTGGGCGCCAACGGCATCGTGGGCGGAGGGCTGCCCATCGCGTGCGGCGCCGCTCTCGCCGGCCAGCTCGAGGGCAAGGGCGCCGTGACCGTGTGCTTCTTCGGGGATGGCGCCGCGGCCGAGGGCGAGTTCCACGAGTCGCTGAACATCGCCTCGGTCTGGAAGCTCCCCATCGTGTTCGTCTGTGAGAACAACCAGTACGCGGCGAACAATGCGATCGGCGTCCAG
>QHSB01000592.1 GCA_003220335.1 Candidatus Rokuibacteriota bacterium | reverse complement strand
ATCGCCACCGCGGTCTTCGTCGTCATGCTCTTCTACCCGCTCGTGATGGAGATCCTCGCGCGCGCCGCGGCGCGCGGCGACAGCGTCTTGCCTTAGAACAAAGGGGCCTCGAAGGGCCCCCTTTACCCCCATACGCTCGGAAGCGCCCCGGGGAACCCGGGGCGCTCGCCTTTCAACATGCGGGCCTCGACATGGCCCCCAAACCCCCAACGTTCGGAGCGCCCCGGGGAACCCGGGGCGCTCCTCGAAATCGGGGCGCCGCTCGAAGCCGGGCTCAACGCCCCCAGCGGTACTCGCCGTCGGAGCCAGGGCGGCCGCGGCCACCGCCGCCGCCGTCGAGGCCGCGCTTGGGTCCGCGCTTGCCGCCGCCGGGTCCCTTGCGGCCGGCCGGCTTGTCGCCGAAGCCGCCGGGCCCGGCGCCGCGCCGCTGGCCCTGGCCGCGGCCCGGCTTCTCGCCGAAGCCGCCGGCACCGCCGGCACCGCCGCCCGGCCGATCGCCGCCGAAGCCGCCGCCCGGCCGTGGACCGCCGCCCCCGGCGCCGAAGCGCGGACCGCCTCCGCCGCCGCCCGCACCGAACCGCGGGCCGCCGCCGAAGCCGCCCCCGGCGGGTCGGTCGCCATAGGGGCGGGGGGCGCCGGCCGGCCGCGGCGGGCGCGGACCACCGGCGCCGCGTGGCGTCGCCTTGTCCACACGGATCATCCGTCCATCGAGCGAGGTGCCGTTGAGCGAGGAGATGGCCTTCTCCGCCTCCTCGGTGGTCGCCATCTCGACGAAGCCGAAGCCCCGCGAGCGTCCCGTCTCTCGGTCGGTCATCACGGCGGCCGACATCACCTCGCCGAAGCGTGCGAAGGCGCCGCGCAGGCCCTCGCTCGAGGTGGAAAACGAGAGACCACCGACGAACAGCTTCACGGACATGACCTTGCTCCTTTCGTCTGCCGGGTCGATTCCCCCCGAGTATATATCCCCGGTATGCCTGTTGCAGCGCAGTAGCACGCGCAATGCCGCCCAGGAACGACGACCTCCACGGCAACGCTCCCGACGACTCGCGCGTCGCGCTGGTGCTCGTGGACGTGATCAACGATCTCGAGTTCGAGGGCGCCGATCGACTCCTGCCCCAGGCGCTGGCCATGGCCGACCGCCTGGCCGCGCTGGCCGCCCGCGCCCGCCGGGCGCGGGTGCCGGTCGTCTACGTCAACGACAACTTCGGGCGCTGGCGCTCCGACTTCCGCACGCTGCTGGACCGCTGCCTGCGCGGGCCCGTGCGCGGCCGGCCGCTGGCGCGCCGGCTGCGACCACGGGCCACGGATTACGTCGTGCTGAAGACCAAGCATTCCGGCTTCTACGCGACGCCGCTGGAGCTGCTGCTGCGGTATCTGAAGGCCGAGACATTGGTGCTGACCGGCCTCACGGGCGACCGCTGCGTGCTGTTCACCGCGGCCGACGCGTTCATGCGCGACTTCGAGCTGTTCGTACCCGCGGACGGCACGGTGTCGATCGAGCCCGAGCACAACGCACACGCGCTCACGGAGATGGCGCGGCTCCTGGACGCGGACCTCACCGACTCGATTCGGCTGGCGCTCTCACGCTCGGGGGTCAGTACGCGGGGGCGGGCAGCAGCAGCACGACCGCGGTCAGCGCGAGAGCGACCAGCGCGGCCTGCGCGAAGATCTCACGCGCCTGCCGCTTGAGCTCGCCGGCCGCCCAGGGATCGGTCACCCGCTCCACGCCGGTCGCCGTCTCGCGCAGCCCGCGCGAGGCCAGGCCCAGTCACGTCCCGCCGCGTGCCTGAAAGAAGCCGAGGGCGCCGACGAAGAGGGGCAGGAAGAGCACCAGGCGCGCGCCCCGCGCGACGCCGAAGAAGACGAGCCCCGCCGCGACGATCAGGGCGACGGCGAGTCCGGCTGCGCCGATGAGATAGCGGCGGTGCCGCCCACGGGACCCGATATTCGTGACCAGGGGAAGGGTCATCGCGCTCCGGCGGCTAAGGTATCATCGTTGCCAATCCGGGCCCCCGATGCTAGATTCTTCGGCAACCAGCCGCCGGTCAGGCGGTCGAAGCAGGGAACAGGAGATCGACATGGAAGATGCGGCGGTGATGGCGCGTCAGCGACTGGCCCGCTGGATCGAGGACAGTCGCGAGGTCTTCGCGCTGCTGCCCGAGCTGCTCGACGGCGTGCAGAAGGCGTCCGCCAAGACCGAGCACGCGGAGCGCGAGGCGGAGCGACTGCGCCGGGAGCTGATGGGGTTGCGCAAGGAGCTGACCGACGCGCGAGACAAGGAGACGGGCGGCCGCGCCCAGCACGGCGAGCTCGAGAAGCAGCTCGAGGAGCTCAAGCGGATCAACGAGCAGCTGAGGGGCGAGAAAGAGGAAGCCGCGCAGGCGTTCGCCAAGCTGCTCGACACGGTGCAGTCGACGAATCAGATTGCGCAGAAGCTCGGCGTGACGAAGAGTCCCTTCGCGCGCACCCAGCAGAAGGAGCCCGCGCCGCCGGCCTCGCCGGCACCTCACGAGTAGTTACTTCTTCATCCCCCGCACGTCCTTGCGCAGCGTGAGACCGAGTTGGAACTGCGTCTCGCGCTCGGCGTCCGCGTTGAAGACCGCGAACCAGACCGCCCGGTGGTCCCGGCCGATTCCGGGGAGCGCCGTCCCCTCGGCGGAGAGCCGGCGTGCCTCGACCTTCGTCGCTTTGCCCGCGGCCGGCACCGTCACCACGAGGCCCGAATCGGAGGGGGCGCCGTCGATCTTCAGCTTGACCTCCACGCCGTGCGCGTCTTTCAGCTCGGCCTGGATGAGGAAGAAGCGTGAGGTCAGCGGCGGCAGCGACGCGCTGAACGTGTGCTCGGTGAAACGCTGGTTCTCGGCGAGGAAGCGTTTCGCCGTCTGCTCGGTCTCGCCCAGGCGGGGCGTCGGGCGCTGGAAGACGCGCGTGTCGTCCTTGGAGTGGATGATGCGCGCCTGCACCCACGGGCCCGGCTCCGGCACCGCGGCCAGCAGCACGGCCTTGAGGAAGGCGGGGTAGGTCTCCGTCAGCCGGCCCTCGGTCACGAGGTACTCGTAGAGCTGCGTGCCCACCGGCTTCGTCTGTGCGGTATCGAGTAGCCGTACGCGAGCAGACCCTCCTCGAACTCGGGACTCTGCTGGATCGGCACCGACAGTAGATAGGGATACTTCGAGAGCTCCTCTCGCACCGCCTCGGGGTAGGCGAGCGTGTTCTTCCACCCCGACCAGCGCGCCCACGCCGCCAGCCACCACTGGGCCGTCTCGTCGGGTGCCGAGGGCTCGCCGCGCGCGGCGGCGGGCTGCGGCGCGGCCGGCGGCTCGTAGTGCGGCGCCGGCACGCGCTCGAGCTTCTCCTCGACCGGGCGCCTCGGCTCCCGCGGCGGCGGTGGCGGCGCCACGATCGGCTCCGGCGCGCGCACGGGCTCTGGCACCCGCATCGCGTCGGACACGCGGACGGGCTCGGGCGGGGACTCGGGCTCGGCCGCGGGCGGCGCCTGGCCCGGCAGCAGCAGGCGGCCGCGTCCCACGGCCACGGCGATCGGGCGACCGAAGGCCATCGACACGCTCTCCTCGAGCGCGGAGAACTTCTCGTCGTCGAGCGCCTCGGTGCTCTCGAGCATCGTGAGGAGGTCGGCGAAGGGGCCGGCGGCCTCCATGAGGGCCCGCGCCTGATCGGTCGTGGCCTCGGTCAGCGCGAGCGCGGCGGCCTTGGCCTCCTTCGCGCTGGTCTGCAGCGCGACGAGCGGAGCGAAGGTCTCGTCGCCCTCGTGACGCACGCCGGTGATGCGATCGTAGATGGTGAGGATGCGGCCGCGTATCTCGTCGAACGCGGCACGGCGCCGGCGCGCATCGGTGGCGGCCACCATCGCGGCGAGCACGGGCTCGAGACTCTTGGCGCTCTCGACGTGGTCGGGCACGGCCACGCCGAGCGACTCCGCGGCGGCGACGATCTCGGCGAGCAGCTCGACGAACTCCGCGCGCGCCGCCGCGAGCGCCTCCACCAGCGCCTCGGCAGGCGGCGCGCCGCCGTCCTGCATCTCGCGCGCGGCTTCGGCCAGCTTCGCGCCCAGATCGGCGAAGCGACCGGTGAGGCCGGCCAGCTGGCGGTTAAACGTATCGAGGTTGACGTTCATAGCAGACAGCACCGCGATTTTAGGCGTCGCGCCGGCAGGGTGTCAACGATCCGCGCGGTGAGTGCTTACGCGCGCGTGACCAGCAGCCAGAGTCCGATGGCGACGAAGGGCACCCCGGCCGCCCGCGTGAGATAGTGCGGCGGGATCCACGCGCCGAGCCGCTCGCCCACCAGCACCGCGAGCAGGCTCGAAGTCACCAGCGCGCCGGCGGCGGCGATGAACACGCCGAGGCGACCGACCTCGGGCGTGGCCGCGAAGGTCAGGGTCGCGCTGGGTCTTGTCACCGAGCTCGGCCAGGAAGACGCTCACGAACACCAGCGCGTAGGTTTTCATCGTGCTCCTCGTCTGCCACGGTGCGCTCAGAGCGCCGGCAGCCGGATGACGAAGCGCGCGCCGCCGCCGGCGCCGCGCTCGACGGTGAGGGTGCCGCCGTGCGCGGTCACGATCGAGCGTGCGATGGCGAGGCCGAGACCGATGCCGCCGATGTCGCGAGCGCGCGCGTCGTCGAGCCGGACGAACGGCTCGAAGATCCGTTCGGCGTCCTCGGCGGGGACGCCGGGGCCCGTGTCCTCGACCACGAAGCGCACCGCCTCACCGTCGCGCGAGACCGAGATCGCCACCGTGCCCCCGGCCGGCGTGTACTTGACCGCGTTCTCGACGAGGTTCAGCGCCGCGCGGCGGAGGGCGTCGGCGTCGCCGCGCACCAGGGCCGGCGCCGCCTCCTTCAGCCGGATGGCCACTCCCGTCCCCGCGGAGAGCCGCGCGCCGACGTCGAGCACCTCCAGCGCCAGCGGCTCCAGGTCGATGCGGTCGCGCCGCGCCTCGGGCGCGGCGGCGGCGCGCGAGAGCGCGAGCAGGTCCTCGGCGAGGCGGCCGAGGCGCTCGACCTCCTCGAGGCTGCCCGCGAGCACGCGCCGGTATTCCTCCGGCGAGCGCTCCGCGCGCAGCGCCACTTCCAGCCCTCCCTTGAGCGCCGTCAACGGTGTCCGCAGCTCGTGCGCCGCGTCCACCGAGAATCGTCGGATCTCGGCGAACGCCGCCTCCAGCCGCGCGAGCATCCCGTTGAGCGTCTCGGCCAGGCGGTCCAGCTCGTCGCCCGTGCCCTGCACGCGCACGCGCTGCCCGAGCGCCTCGGCGGTGATCCGGCGCGCGGCCGCCGACATCTGGTCCACCGGCCGCAGCGCGGCGCGCGCCATGAGGGCGCCACCGCTGGCCGCCAGCACCACCGCGAGGGGGACGAGCACGAGCAGCGACTGGAAATACCGGCGGAGCGTCAGCTCGCGCTGCGCGAGCGACATGCCGACCTGTACGACCTCGACCAGCGCGCCGTTGCGGAACACGGGCAGGGTGAGCACGCGCACGTCGTGGCCGCGCTCGAAGCGGAGCGTCTCGAACGTCGCCCGGCCGCGGGTCGCGTTGGCGCGCGCGGCCGGCGACAGCGGCAGCGGCGGGCGCCCGCGCATTCGCGGCGAGCGCACTCTCGGCGTGCCTTCGGGATCGATGATCTGGACGAACTGGTCGAGCCCCTCGGCGCCGAGCAGCTCGCGCACGGCGCGCTCGACCGGGCTGTCGACATCGGCCCCGACGCTCCGGTCACGCACGACCTCGGCGACGGTGAGCAGCGACTG
>QHSB01000591.1 GCA_003220335.1 Candidatus Rokuibacteriota bacterium | reverse complement strand
TCCGGGCCGCCGACTTCGCTCCCGTGATCGTCGCGTACCGGGCGGGCCGGCCGGTACGACTCGACGACGTCGCGCGCGTCGAGGACTCGGTCGAGAACATCCGGACGACGGGGCTCGCGAACGGACGGCCCGCGGTGCTGCTGGTGATCTTCCGGCAGCCGGGCGCCAACATCATCGACACGGTGGACGGGGTGCGCGCCCTGTTCCCGGAGCTTCAGGCCGCGATCCCGCGGGCCATCACCATGTCGATCGTGATGGACCAGACCCAGACCATCCGCGCCTCGCTGCACGACGTCGAGCTGACGCTCGTGATCTCGGTGCTCCTGGTGACGCTGGTCGTGTTCGCGTTCCTGCGGAGCATTCGTGCCACCCTGATCCCCGCGGTGGCGGTGCCGGTCTCGCTGGTGGCGACCTTCGGGGTGATGTACGTGCTCGGCTACAGCCTCGACAACCTCTCGCTCATGGCGCTCACCATTGCGACCGGCTTCGTGGTGGACGACGCCATCGTGGTCTTAGAAAATGTGGCGCGGCACCGGGCGGCGGGTCTATCCCCCCTCGAGGCGGCGCTCCGCGGGGCGCGAGAGATCGGCTTCACGGTGCTGGCCATCAGTGTCTCCCTCGTCGCGGTCTTCACCCCCATCTTGTTGATGGGCGGCCTGGTCGGACGCCTCTTCCGGGAGTTCGCGATGACGCTCTCCGCGGCGATCGCGATCTCGCTGGTGGTGTCGCTGACCACTACCCCGATGATGTGCGCCACTCTTTTGGCTCGGGAGACGGACGGCGAGCACGGCCGCCTCTACCGGGCGAGCGAGCGGGCCTTCGAGTGGATGCGGCGCGTCTATGAGACGAGCCTCGCGTGGGTGCTGCGGCATCCGCGCGGCGTGCTCGCCGTGACCCTCCTGACTGTCGCCCTGAACGGCTACCTGTTCTGGGTGGTGCCCAAGGGATTCTTTCCACAACAAGATACGGGGCGGCTGCAGGGGGCGATTCAGGCCGCGCAGGACATCTCGTTCCAGGCGATGCAGGCCAAGCTGACCGAGATCGTGGACATCGTCGGGCACGACCCGGCGGTCGCGAACGTGGTTGGATTCACAGGTGCCCAGGGCAACGGGCCCAGCACCGCGACCAACACCGCGCGCCTGTTCGTCATGCTGAAGCCGCTCGCGGAGCGCAAGGTCAGCGCCGACCAGCTGATCACGAGACTGCGCGGGCGAGTGGCCGTGGTGCCGGGGGCGCCCACCTTCTTCCAGGCGGCGCAGGACGTCCGCGCGGGCGGCCGCATGGGGAATGCGCAGTACCAGTACACGCTCCAGGGGGATGACGTCCGGGAGCTCGACACGTGGGGACCGCGGGTCGCCGAACGCCTCCGAGCGCTGCCGCAGCTCGTCGATCTGAGCAGCGACCAGCAGGATGGAGGGCGGCAGTCGTCGCTGGTGATCGACCGGGCCACCGCATCGCGCCTCGGCATCACTCCGCAGCTCATCGACGACACGCTCAACGACGCCTTCGGCCAGCGCCAGGTCGCGATCATGTACAGCCCGCTCAACCAGTACCACGTCGTGATGGAAGTCGAGCCGCGCTTCTGGCAGCGCCCCGAGACCCTGCAAGACATCTATCTGCCGTCCTCCAAGGGCGGCATGGTGCCGCTCAGCGCGTTCAGCCGGTACGAGCCTACTCAGACCGCGCTCGCGGTGAACCACCAGTCGCAATTCCCGGCGGTGACGCTGACCTTCAACCTGGCGCCGGGCGTCGCGCTGGGAGACGCGGTGAGCGCGATCGAGGCCGCGGTGCGCCCGCTCGGGCTCCCCGCCGGCATCCAGGGGAGCTTCCAGGGCACCGCGCAGATCTTCCAGGCCTCGCTGGCCAGCCAGCCCTGGCTGATCGCGGCCGCGCTCCTCGCGGTGTACGTCGTCCTCGGCGTGCTCTACGAGAGCTACATCCACCCGCTGACCATTCTGTCCACGCTGCCGTCGGCCGGGGTGGGCGCGCTGCTGGCGCTGCTGGCGTTCCGCACCGACCTGACCGTGATCGCCCTGATCGGCATCCTGCTCCTGATCGGCATCGTGAAGAAGAACGCGATCATGATGATCGACTTCGCCCTGGAGGCGGAGCGAGGCGAGGGCAAGAGCCCGGCCGAGGCGATCTACCAGGCGTGCGTGCTGCGCTTCCACGCGATCATGATGATCGACTTCGCCCTGGAGGCGGAGCGAGGCGAGGGCAAGAGCCCGGCCGAGGCGATCTACCAGGCGTGCGTGCTGCGCTTCCGGCCGATCATGATGACGACGATGGCCGCGCTCCTCGGCGCGCTCCCGCTGGCCCTCGGGCGTGGAATCGGCTCGGAGCTGCGCCGGCCGCTCGGGATCGCCATCGTCGGTGGGCTCATCGTGAGCCAGGCGCTCACGCTCTACACGACGCCGGTCGTGTACCTCTACCTCGACCGCGTACGGCTGTGGTGGGCGCGCGGGCGCGCCGGACATGGGCGCCCGTTTGCCCCCGCCGCGGCGTCGGATGCGCTGGAGCCGTGAAACGCCGGACGGTCTGCCGACGCCTCGGCGCGCCGCTCGCGCTCGCCTCGGCGGTGCTCGTGCTCGTGAGCGCCTGCACCGTGGGGCCCAACTACGTGAGGCCGTCGATGCTCAGCCCCGACGCCTACAAGGAGCTCGACGGCTGGAAGATCGCCCACCCTCGGGACGGCCTGCCCCGCGGCCCCTGGTGGGAGGTCTTCGCCGATCCGCAGTTGAACACCCTCGAGGCGCGCGTCAGCATCTCGAACCAGAACCTCGCGGTGTCGGAGGCCCAGTACCGGCAGGCCCGGGCGCTCGTGCGCGAGGCGCGCGCCGCGTATTTTCCGACCGTGACGCTCGGGCTCGGCTACACGCGGTCGCGTCAATCGACCACGTTCGTCTTCGGGGCGACCGGGGGATCGTCCAGCGGCACGTCCGCGGGCAGCGCGACGTCCACCGGGACGTCGGGTTCGTCAGGATCCTCGGGCGGCGCCCGCTCGGACTTCCAGCTGGGCCTCGACTTCTCGTGGGAGCTGGACGTCTGGGGACGGATCCGCCGCGGGGTGGAGTCGAACAAGGCCGCCGCCCAGGCGAGCGCGGGAGACCTGGAAGCGGCGCGCCTGAGCTTCCAGGCGGAGCTGGCCCAGGACTACTTCCAGCTGCGGACGCTGGACGCGCAGAAGCAGCTGCTCGACGAGACGGTTTCGGCCTTCGAGAAGTTTCTCCGCCTGACCCAGGATCGGTTCGCGAACGGGGTGGCGTCCCAGGCCGACGTGGTGCAGGCGCAGACCCAGCTCAAGACCACCCAGGCCCAGGCCATCGACGTGGGTGTCCAGCGCGCCCAGCTCGAGCACGCCATCGCGATCCTCATGGGGC
>QHSB01000590.1 GCA_003220335.1 Candidatus Rokuibacteriota bacterium | reverse complement strand
CGGTTACACGGCGGCGCAGGGACTGGTCCAGGTGCTCAAGCAGGCGGGCAGCGACCTCTCGCGTGCCAACGTCATGAAGCAGGCCGCGAGCCTCAAGGATCTCGGGTTGCCGATGCTGCTGCCGGGCATCAAGGTCAACACCGGGCCGACGGACTTCTACCCGATCGAGCAGGAGCAGCTCGCCAAGTTCGACGGCGAGCGATGGGCGACGTTCGGCGAGCTGTACGACGCCGCCAAGAAGTAGCAGCCGAGAAAAAACGAGGGCGGCCACAATCATATGGCCGCCCTCGAAGCCCCCGGCGCTGCGCCCCCCGCGTCCCACCGAGGCCTTTCCGTGAATCGTTTCGGTCGCTCAGCCCCGCCTCCGCCGCCCCGAGGCGCCCGGCCGCGCCGTGTGGCGCCGTCCTGCCGAGAAGAACGCCACCGCGGTGCCGCACAGTGCGGCGAGCGCGAGCGGCGCCACGATATCGGCGAGGAACGGCAGGGTTAGCACCTCAGCGGCTTCCGCCGAAGCGGGAGGGTGCGCTGCGATCGGCTCGACGACCGCCGGCCTCGGCTCGGCGGGGGCCGCGGCGACCGCTGTCAGCGACAGCCCGAGCACGACGACCGGACCAATGACCAGAGCCCGTCCCGTACGCGTCATAGGTCATCTCCATCCGTCTCCTGTCTCACTGGAATCGTCCAACGGCGCGGACAACGAGCATCAAGAGTGCCAGACGCGCGGCGCATGGCGTGGTATGGAATGTCGCGAGGTTAGCCGGTGGACCGGGGCATCGGACCGCGCATTCGGCCGAGGAGCCAGTAAGATCACCTGAGGCGGCGGCGGCAAGCCGGTCATCCTGCCCGGCTCCGATTCGGACGCGCTCCCGTTGTTGCCGCGCGCGACGCCTGCTACCGTGGACGACGCGTCACATGGAGCGCCCCTTCACAACGAGAGGAAAGCCATGAACAAGGTCTCACGTCGACTCACCGTCGCGATCGTCTACGCCAGCTTCCTGACCGGATGCGCCACCGTCGGCCATGCCCCGGTGACTTCGCTCGTCACCCTCAACGAGAAGGGCCCGGTCGCGGCCGGATCAGCCGCCGGGAGCTCCAAGGTCGGTCGGTCCGAGGCCTGGGGCATCCTCGTGTTCGCCACCGGCGACGCGAGCATCAGCACGGCCATGAGGAACGGCGGGATCACGCGGATCCACCATGTTGACCACGAGACCAGCAGCTTCCTCGGCGTCTACGCGAAATACACGACCATCGTGTACGGCGAGTAGCGTCCCGCCTCGCTTCGCCTGAGCTCAGCGCCGGCGCGCGCGGCGTCGTCCGCGCGCGCCGGTATCACAGCGGGCCAGGAACTCGAGCGCCGCGCGGTTCCACGCCTCCGGCTGATCGCGGTTGGCGAAGTGGCTGGCGGGCGAGAGCACGATCAGCGTGCTGCCGCGGATCTTCGCGTGCATCACCTTCATGGGGCCCAGTGACGGGTCGCGGTCGCCGCCGATCAGCAGCACGGGCACGCGGATCTGCGCCAGGCGCTCGGTGATGTGGTCCATCGCCAGCAACGCGCGCAGCGCGTTGGCATAGCCGACCGGCGTGAGCCGGCGGTAATAAGCGTAGAACTCGTCCTTGGACGATGGGTCGAGCGCCAGGCGCGCCGCCACGTTGGGATTCGACGCCATCGCGAACTCCGCCATCGCGTCCATGCCCTGCGTCAGCGTGACTTCGATCGAGCGCGCCCGCATCAGGATGTTGTCGACCGACAGGGGCAGCCCCGCCGCCGATGACGAGTTGGTGACGAGCAGCGACCGCACGCGCGCGGGGAACGCCAGCGCGAAGCGGGTCGCGATGCCGGCGCCGAGCGAGAGTCCGCCGACGTGGGCGGTGCGCAGGCGCAGGTGATCGAGCACGGCCTTGAGGTCGAGGGTCCAGCGCGCGAAGGAATAGCGCGCGGGATCCTCGGGGCTGTCTTGGGCTCGGTAGGACCATGCTCTTCGTAGAAGATGCGGACGCCGTCCTCGGTCCGGAGGTAAGCCATGGCCGGGAGTTTATGCCAAAACGTCAGCGAACAAACGTCAGTGAGTCGACAGGAGGAGGAACAGAACGATGAGGCTGATCGGCGGGCCCAGCAACCACGCGATGATATGAAACACTCGGTCACCTCGTTTGAAGAAAGCTCTGAATGCCGCGGGGTAAAGGGTGCAAGAGCGTGGCCACACCTGACCCCTTGACGGGGCGTGGTCGATTCAGTATTTTTGAAGTCGTCTTCATTGCAGATTAACCCATCGACAGGGCGTTGTCCTGGAGAGACGGGCGAGGGCCGATGAACATTCGCATCAGCCTCAGCGTCAACGGCGAATCGTGCGAGTTGCTCGTGCCCGTCCACAAGACGCTCCTCGAAGTGCTGCGCGAGGACCTCGATCTCATCGGCACCAAGCACGGCTGTGAGCTCGGGGAGTGCGGCACATGCACCGTGCTCGTCGACGGCGCGCCGGTGCTGTCGTGCATCGCGCTGCCGGCCGACCTCCAGGAGCGCGAGATCACGACGGTCGAGGGCATGGCCGACGGCGCCCGGCTGCACCCGCTGCAGCAGGCGTTCGCCGAGCTGGGCGCTGCGCAGTGCGGCTATTGCACGCCGGGAATCCTCCTCACCGCGAAGGCGCTGCTCGCCGACGATCCCGCGCCGACGCGCCAGCGGATCCGCGAGGCGCTCGCCGGCAACCTCTGCCGCTGCACCGGCTACACGAAGATCCTCGATGCCGTCGAGCTGGCGGGACTTCGCATGCATTCGCCACGGCCAATCAACGCCCGACCGTCGGGCCGCAGTGCGAAGCCGCAGGGCGTCGCGCCCGAGGTGAGCCTGAGTGAATCGGCCCTGCGAAGGCGCCCCGACGGCAAATACGAATGACCAAGCGCTTCAGCGTGGTCGGCCAGCCGCTGCCGAAGATCGATGCCTGGGGCAAGGTCACCGGGGACACGCGCTACACCGACGACCTCGTCCTGCCCCGCATGGCGTTCGGCAAACTGCTGCGCAGTCCGCACGCGCATGCACGCATCCGCGGTATCGACACCACCCGCGCCCGGGCGGTGCCGGGCGTGTACGCCGTCATCACCGGGGCGGACCTGCCGCGCGTGAAGTTCGGCATCCTTCCCGTGTCGCAGGACGAGGAGGCGCTCTGCACGGAGAAGGTGCGGATGGTCGGCGACGCCGTCGGCGCGGTGGCGGCGGTGGACGAGGAGACGGCGGACCGCGCGTGCCGCCTCATCGACGTCGACTACGAGCCGCTGCCCGCGCTGATGTCCATCCAGGAGTCGCTCGCGCATCCCGAGGTGCGCATCCACGAGTACGGCGATGGACCCAACGTGCACAAGAACGTCGCGCTGCAGTTCGGCGACGTGGAGGCGGCCTTCGCCGCCGCCGATCTCGTGCGCGAGGACGTCTTCTTCTACGAGGGCAACACGCACCTGCCGATGGAGCAGCACGCCGCGGTGGCGCACGCCACCGCCGACGGCAAGCTGACGCTGTGGTCCTCGACGCAGACGCCCCACTACGTGCACCGCCTGCTCGCCAAGATCCTCGACATGCCGGCCGCGCACATCCGCGTCATCGCGGCGCCGGTGGGTGGCGGCTTCGGCGGCAAGCTCGACCCCTTCGCCCACGAGATCGCGGCGTGCCGCCTCTCGCAGCTCATCGGCCGCCCGGTGAAGATCGCGTGCACGCGGGAGGAAGTGTTCTACATCCATCGCGGCCGCCACCCGGTGCTGATGTGGATCAAGACGGGCTTCACGAGGGCGGGGGACATCACCGGCTGCCATCTGAAGACGTGGCTCGACGGCGGCGCCTACGGCTCCTACGGCGTGGCCTCGACGTTCTACACCGGCGTCATCAATCCGGTGACCTACAAGATGCCGGTCTACAAGTTCGAGGGCGCGCGGATCTTCACCAACAAGCCGCCGTGCGGACCCAAGCGCGGTCACGGCACGCCGCAGCCGCGCTTCGCGCTCGAGGTGCAGCTGGACAAGGCGGCCGAGCAGCTCGGCCTCGATCCGGCCGACATGCGGCGCCGCATCCTCGTCGAGCCGTTCACGAAGACGGCGAACCACCTCACGGTGACGACCATCGGACTCGGCGAGTGCATCGACAAGGTGGTCGAGGCCTCCGGCTGGCGCGACAAGGCGTCGCGCTATCGCGCCGCCGCGGAGGTGGAGACGCCCAAGCCACTCTGGCAGCCGCGGCGCCGGCGCGGCGTCGGCATCGCGTGCTCGTCGTACATGACCGGGGCCGGCACGGCGATCTACTGGAACAGCATGCCGCACTCCGGCGTCGTGCTGCGCGCCGACCGCAGCGGCGGCGTCACCGTGCTCTGCGGCGCCACCGATATCGGCCAGGGCTCCGACTCGATCCTCGCGTATCTCGTGGCCGAGGTGCTCGGGCTCGATCCGAAAGACGTGCACGTCCATCCGGCCGACACGAGCCTCACGCCCGTGGATCTCGGCTCCTACTCCTCGCGCGTGACGCTGATGTGCGGGCAGGCGGCCATCCAGGCCGCCGAGCGGCTGCGCGCGGTGATCTTCAAGGCCGTCGCCGCCAAGCTCGAGGTGGACGTCGCCGCGCTGGCGGCGCGCGAGCGCAAGGTCGGCCTGCCGGACGACTGGGACAAGGCGGTGGACTTCGCGCGGGCCGTCGAGCTCGCCGAGGCGATGCACGGCGTGCTCGCCTTCGCCGGCTCCTACGCGCCGCCCAAGCGCGCGGGCAAGTACAAGGGGGGCGGCGTCGGCCCCTCGCCCTGCTACTCGTACTCGGCGTGCGTCGTCGAGCTGTCCGTCGACGAGGACACGGGCGAGGTCGAGCTGCACGACGTCTGGATCGCCCATGATATCGGCCGCGCGCTCAACCCGCTGCTCGTCGAGGGCCAGGTCGAGGGCTCCGTCTACATGGGCATCGGCGAGGCGGTGATGGAGGCCCAGGTCTTCCGGAAGAACGTCCACAAGGCGCCGTCGATGCTCGAGTACAAGAGCCCGACCACGCTCGAGACGCCGGAGATCCACACGATGCTCGTGGAGACCGACGACCCCGAGGGACCGTTCGGCGCGAAGGAGGCCGGTCAGGGCCCGCTGCTGCCCGTGATGCCGGCGATCGCCAACGCGATCTATCAGGCGGTCGGCGTGCGCGTGGACGAGATCCCGATCACCGCCGAGAAGGTGCTGAAGGGGCTGGAGCTCAAACGGCAGGGCAAGACGGCGCGGGTCGGTCCCGACCGCGTGCCGCTCTTCACCTTCAAGCAGCCGCTCGTCGTCGAGTCCGCATTCGGCGCGCCCGCCGAAGCCATCGCCGTCCGCCCCTTTGCGGACGGCCCGTCATGATTCGCCTTCCAGCCTTCGAGTACCTCGCGCCGCGCACCGTCGGCGATGCCGTGAAGTACCTTGCCGACCGCGGCCCCGACGCGATGCTCGTCGCCGGCGGCACCGATCTCTTTCCGAACATGAAGCGCGGCCAGTTCGAGCCCAAGGCGCTGGTGGGACTTCGGGGCATTCGTGAATTGTCCGGGGTGCAGGGTGAGGCGCGGCGCGGCGTG
>QHSB01000442.1 GCA_003220335.1 Candidatus Rokuibacteriota bacterium | reverse complement strand
CCCAGTTCGACTTCTCGATGTCCTGGAAGACGATGTGTACCTGATCGGCGGTCGTCTTGCCGATCGTGACCATCGCCTGGGTGATGGCCTGGGTCAGCTCGCGCTTCTGCTGGTCGGTGCGTCCCGCGAACCACTGGATCGTGATGTTCGGCATGCTTGGCGTCCTCCGGGCCCGGAATACGCGCAGCCTATCACGACTCCGCCAGCCGCTCGATCTCTCCGCGCCGGAAACAGCCGACGAGGTGGTCGTTGACCATCCCGGTCGCCTGCATGAACGCGTAGCAGATCGTCGGGCCCACGAAGGCGAAGCCGCGCGCCTTGAGATCCCCGCTCAGCGCATGCGCGACCTCGGTCGCCGCCGGCACCTGGCGCCACTGCCGCCACCGGTTCTGGATGGGCCGGCCGTCGACGTGCCGCCAGAGCCACGCGTCGAACGAGCCCTCGGCGCGCTGCACGGCGAGGAACGCGCGCGCGTTCGCGACGCTGGCCGCGATCTTGGCGCGGTTGCGCACGATGCCCTCGTCGCGCAGCAGCGCGCGCGTGCGGGCCGCCGTGAAGCGCGCCACCGCGCGCGGATCGAAGCGGGCGAAGGCGCGGCGGTAGGCGTCGCGCTTGTTGAGGATCGTCGCCCAGGACAGCCCCGCCTGCGCGCCCTCGAGCACGAGGAACTCGAAGAGCCGACGCTCGTCGTGCACGGGCACGCCCCACTCGCGGTCGTGGTAGCGGAGCATCGCCGGCGTGCTGCCGGCCCACGCGCAGCGCCGGCGCGTCAGCCGCGCGCCCACGCCGCCCAGGCCAGGGCCGCCCAGCCCACGAGAAACGCCGCGCCGCCGAAGGGCGTGACGGCGCCGAGCCAGCGCTGGCCCGTGAACGCGAGCGCGTAGAGGCTGCCGGAGAACAGCACCGTGCCCGCCACGAACAGCCAGCCCGCGGCGACGGCACTGCCGCCCCACCGAGCGGCGATGCCGCCCACCGCGAGCAGCGCGAGGGCGTGATACATCTGATAGCGCACGCCGATCTCGAACACGGTCAGCATGTCGGGTACGAGGCGCCCGCGCAGCGCGTGGGCGCCGAAGGCGCCGAGCGCCACCGCCACCAACGCCGACACGCAGCCGAGCCCGAAGAAGAGACCGCTCACCCGAGCGTGAACGCCAGCTCGCCCAGCCGCTCGATGCGGTTCGTGAGCTTGTCGCCGGCCTTGAGCCACACCTGCTGATCTTTGGGATAGCCGGCGATCACGCCCTCCGGCGTGCCCGTGAAGATGAGATCGCCCGGACGCAGCGTGAACATCTTCGAGGCGTAGGACACGAGCTGCCGGCAGTTGAACACCATGTCCGAGGTGTTCGAGGCCTGCCGCACCTCGCCGTTGACCTTCGTGTCGAGGGCCAGCGCGTTGGGATCCGGCACCTGATCGGCGGTCACGAGGTAGGGGCCGATCGGCGCGAAGCCGTCGAGGCTCTTGCCGATCATCCACTGGCTCGTTCGCGATTGCAGATCACGCGCCGAGAGGTCGTTGCCCGTGCAGTAGCCGAACACGTACGACAGCGCGTCGGCCTCGCTCACGTTGCGGGCGGTGCGCCCCATGACGATCACCAGCTCGACCTCGTAGTCCACCTTCTCCGTCGGCTCCTCGGACACGCGGATGACGCTTTTGTGGCCGGCGAGCGCGTTGTTGTACTTGTTGAAGAGGATCGGCGTCTTGGGCACGGGGTTGCCCGTCTCCGCCGCGTGCTTGCGATAGTTCAGCCCCACGCAGATGATCTTCTCGGGGTTCGTCACGCACGGCCCGAAGCGCACGGTGTCCTCGGCCAGCACGAGGCTCGGGCGGCCGGCGGCCCGCTCGACCAGCTTGGGCAGCGCCTTGAGCTCGCCGCGGCCCTGCAGCACGGCGTCGATGGTCGTCGGCGCCCGCAGCTTGAACGCCGCCTCCGCGGCGCGTACGTCGACGATACCCTTGTCGGTCTTGATGCCGAGGCTCACGTCGCCGTTGGTGCGGAGCGTGACGAAGGTGAGCCCGCGCGGCAGCGCCTCGCTCGTCGCGGCCGAGGCGGGACCCGGGCCGAACCCCGGACGCAGGCCCGCGGCGGCGGCGGCGGTGCCGAGGACGGATGTCTTCAAGAATGTGCGACGACGCTGGTTCATGAGGGCCTCCTTGGGGCGCTGGACTATACCTTACGCATGCAGGGCCCGCCACGCGAGGCCGAGGGCGCCGCCGGCGGCGAGAAGCCAGACGGAGTTCACCCGCGTGCGCACCAGCAGCACGGCGGCGGCGAGGGCGAGCGCCGCCGTGAGCGGGTCCACGACGGCGGCGCGGCCGAGCTGCCACGTGACGGCGGCCATCAACCCCAGCGCGGCCACGTTCACGCCGTCGAGGAAGGCCGCCGCCCGGCGCGAGCCGCGCAGCCGCGGCAGCAACGGCCGGCTCGCCGCGACGAACACGAACGAGGGCAGGAAGATCGCGACCGTCGCGAGCACGGCGCCGGTCCAGCCGGCGAGCAGAAAGCCGATGAAGGTCGCCGTGGTGAACACCGGCCCCGGCGTCACCTGCCCCACCGCCACCGCGTCGAGGAGCTGGCGATCGGTGAGCCAGCCGAGCCGCTCCACGAAGTCGGCGCGCAGGAAGGCCAGCAGCACGTAGCCGCTGCCGTAGAGCACGGCGCCGATCTTGAGAAACACCAGCGTCATCGTGCCGAGCGTCACGCCGCCCGCCGCGGCCGCCGCCGCCATCACCCGCGCCGGCGTCGCCCACGCGAGCGCGGCGACGGCGCCGGCCACCGCACGGCGGCGCGGGACGACGAGCGCCGCGACGCCGCCGGCGCCGAACAGGACGAGCAGCTCGTGAGGCTTGACGCCGTAGAGCACCCCGGTCGCCACCGGCAGCCCGCCCCAGCGCACGTACGCCCAGGCCAGCGCCATCACGATCAGCATCGCCGGCACGATGAAGCAGACGCCACCCAGCACGAGCCCCCAGGCGCCGGCCCGCAGGTAGCCGAGGTGGATGGCCATCTCGGTGGAGTTGGGCCCGGGGATGAGGTTGGTGAGGCCGAGGAGGTCGATGAACTGCGCGTCGCTGACCCAGCGCCGTCGCCGGACGAGCTCCTCGCGCATCATTGCGATGTGGGCCGCCGGCCCACCGAAGGCGACGACACCGAGGCGCAGAAACACGCTCACGACTTCCCGCAGCGGGCTCATCGCGGCCCGATGATAGCCGAGAGGCGCGACGTGGTTATTCGGGCGTGTCGGCGATGAAGGCGGCGATGC
This sequence comes from Candidatus Rokuibacteriota bacterium, assembly GCA_003220335.1. Classification (GTDB taxonomy): domain Bacteria; phylum Methylomirabilota; class Methylomirabilia; order Rokubacteriales; family CSP1-6; genus AR12. Next base: position 4,817 of record QHSB01000442.1, on the reverse strand, counting down.
CGCTCGCCTCGAGCGCCCGCACGGTGGACACGGCCGCGGAGCGCTCGACGAACGGCCCGACCAGCACGCGCGCCAGCGGCGCCAGCCGGTCCGCGCTGATCGCGATCGTCACCGCGTGGCGGCGCAACCGCTGCACCAGGCGCGTGGCCGCGTCGGCGTCGCGGAACGCGCCGGCCTGCACCCAGAACTGACGCCGCGGCGCCCACGAGGCGCCGGCGATCGCCGTCGGCGAGCGCGTCACGGAGGCCACGGGCAGCGTCGCGGCGAGCAGGCGCGGCGTCGCGTCGCTGGCGATGGCGCCGGCCGGCGGCTCACGCAGCTCGGCGAGCGCGGTGGCGGCGATGGGCGACGCGGGTGCCGGCGGCGCGATCCCGATCGGCGGAGGCCCGAGCGGCGCCGGCGCGGCCACCATCGCCCGGACCGCGCTGGCGGTGGCGGCCGTCGCCTCGGCGCGCGCGACCGGCCCGGCCTTCTCGTGCATCCGCGCCACCAGCTCGTCGTACGAGCCCATCTGCAGCACGCGCTCGAACTGCACGTGATAGTTCGCCGCCAGGCTGAGCCCATCCACGACGACGTCACGCACCAGCCAGGCGTCCGCGCGTCGCACCATCCGGTACTCGATCGGCAACTCGCCGCCGGCCCGAGTCAGCAGCGCGCTGCTCACGGTGGCCGCGTCGCCCTCGACCGCCTCGTCGATCCAGCGGATGGTGACGCCGCCCTCCCCCACGCGCGCCTTGCTGCCGACCCATGCGAGGTACGCGCGCTCGACGACGTCGGCGTACAGCCGCGTGAACGCCGCGCGCGCCGGCGGCGGCAGCGCCTCCCAGTGCCGCCCGAGCGCGAGCGCGGCCGCGCCGTCGAAGTCGAAGATCTCGGTGACGAGCGCGCGCACGGCGCTCACGCGCTCGTCGAGCGCGCCGTCGGTCTCGGGCGCGAGGATGATGCGGTTGGCGCGGTCGACGAACGTGCGGAGGCGGTCGGTGGGCCCGCCGGCGACGGCGGGGGTCGCGCCGAGCACCACCAGCACGACCGCGGCCACGAGCGAACGCGCCATCACGCCTCACCATAGCCCGCGCACCGCTGGATTCCGCAGTTTTTTCGGCCGCGCTAGACTCTGCGCATGCGCGCGGCCGCCGTGACCCTGCTCCTGCTCGTCGTCTCCGGCGCGGCCGCGGCGGCGGGTCCCACCGACATCGCGCGTGTCGACGAGTTCATCGACGCGCCGCGCGCGCTGTTCGGCCGCACGCGCGCCGAGCTCGAGCGCACGCTCGGCACGCCCACGGACGTGCGACCCGGTGCCGGCGCCGTGCGGCTCTCCTGGCCGGGGCTCGACATCGCCGTCTCGCGCTCGTCGCGGGTGGCGGCCGTCGTGCTGCGCGCGGCGGGACGGCCCCTGCCCCACGGCCTCGACGTCGGCACGCCGCGCGCGCGGGTCGAGGCGGTGCTCGGGGAGGCGCAGGACGCGACCGACGAGCGGTACGCCTACGTCGACGCCGACGGGTTTCCGAACTCGGTCGAATTCTTCTTCCGCGCGGGACGCGTCACGCGGATCGAGTGGCGCTTCTGGGCGGACTGAGCGCGCTCAGGCCGCTTCGTCGAGACCGTCGACGCCGTCACGCAGCGCGGCCTCGATGATCGTGCGAGCCAGGGCGGCCTCGCACGGCCGCGTCAGCACGGCCGCGATGCCGGGCGCGTCGAGCGGCGGCAGCGGCATCTGCGCCGTGCGCAGCAGCACCACGGGTACCGCACCCATCCCCGGCAGCGAGCGGAAGAGCGTGAGCAGCAGCAGGCTCTCGTCCACGGGCTCGTCGAGGTCGTAGAGGATCGCGTCGGGCGGGTCGCTCTCCGCCAGCGCCTCGGGCTCGATCCGCCCGTGCCGTAGCTCGTCCATATACAGCCACGACACTTCGAAGCCTAGTTTGCGGAGTCGGCTGCACAGGACGACGGTCGCTTCGTCGCAGCAGAGCGCCGTCAGCGTCGGCATGCTCCCTGCTGCTGCACTCCCCGTGCCTTGTCGTGCGAGTCTTCGAGCGGGGGGCATGCGTTTACAATCGATCATGCGAACCCGGGTCGGCCTGGCCGCCCTGGCCCTGCTCGTCGGCGCCTGCACCACCGGGACGCCGCTGCCGCTGCCCCAGTCCCCGCCGCCGGGCGCGGGCGCGACCAGCAGCGACCTTCGGGGATCGTGGCGTGGGACGTGGGGCGGCGCGCCCGTGAGCCTGCTGATCACCGATCAGGATGCGCACGCGGGCTCTTCCGGGCTCTACGTCGGCACCTACCAGCTGCTCGGTCAGCAGCGGCCGGGCGTGGCCGGCGTCCTCACGTCGCAGATCGCCAAAGCGCAGACGTCGGTGCGGGCGCAGGGCTGGTTCGGCGGCGTGGATGGCCAGCTCACGCTGCGCCTCCTGGCAGACTCGCCGAGCGGACAGCAGCGCCTGACGCTGCGGCCCGACGGCCCCAACCGCCTCGTGGGGGTGGGCGACTCGAGCTTTCGCTGGGGCCCGGCGGGAGCGATCGAGCTGATGCGCGAGCCCGCGCGCTAACTCCCGCCGTCCAGCGGACGTGTCATGTCCGCGGGACGCACCCAGCGGTCGAACTGCTCGGCGGTCACGTCGCCGAGCTTCAGCGCCGCCTCGCGCAGCGACAGGTTCTCGTGCTGCGCGGTCAGGGCGATCCGCGCGGCCTTCTCGTAGCCGATGTGCGGCACCAGCGCCGTCACCAGCATGAGGGAGCGCTCGACGTGCTCGGTGATGACCCGCTCATCGGGCGCGATGCCGCGCGCGCAACGCTCGTCGAAAGACCGCACCGCCTCGCCGAGCAGCTCGATCGACTCGATCGCATTGTGCAGGATGATCGGCTTGTAGACGTTGAGCTGGAAGTTGCCCTGCGAGCCGGCGAAGGCCACCGCGTGGTCGTTGCCGAAGACCTGCACGGCCACCATCGTCAGCGCCTCCGCCTGCGTAGGATTGATCTTGCCCGGCATGATCGAGGAGCCGGGCTCGTTCTCGGGAATCGTCAGCTCGCCCAGCCCGGCGCGCGGCCCCGAGGCATACCAGCGGACGTCGTTGGCGATCTTCATGAGAGCCCCGGCCAGCGTGCGCAGGGCGCCGCTCGTCGACACCATCGCGTCGTGGGCGGCCAGCGCGGCGAACTTGTTGGGCGCCTCGACGAACGGCTGGCCGGTCTCGCGCGCGATCTCGGCCGCCGCCCGCGCGCCGAACCGGGGATGCGCGTTCAATCACGATGCCGGCGTACGCGCGCGCCTTGGCGTCGAGCGTGTCGCGCAGGGCGCCGACGGCGGGCAGGAGCGCCTCGGCCAGCGCCAGCACGGTCGCCACGTGCATCACGGTCGGGAACACGTCGTTGGACGACTGGCCGCGGTTGACGTCGTCGTTGGGATGGATCGGCTTCTTGCTGCCCGGCACGCCGCCCGCGAGCTGGATGGCGCGGTTGGCGATGACCTCGTTGGCGTTCATGTTCGACTGGGTGCCGGAGCCCGTCTGGAAGACGACGAGCGGGAACTCCTCGTCCCACCTTCCCGCGATCACCTCGTCGGCCGCGCGCGCGATGAGGTCGGCCTTGTCGGCCGGCAGCTGGCCGAGCGCGCGGTTGGCGAGCGCCGACGCCTTCTTCACGATACCGAAGGCGCGGATCACACGGCGCCCCCAGTTGAACCGGCCGCGCCCGATCGGGAAGTTCTCCAGCGAGCGCTGGGTCTGGGCGCCCCAGAGACGGTCGGCGGGGACCTCGACGGGGCCGAGCGCGTCGTCTTCGGTGCGGGTCTTCGTCACGCCGTCCAGCATACGCCCGGCGCTCAGGCGTCGGCGGCCGCCTCGGTGGCCAGCGCGTCGGCGCGCGCGTTGAAGTGAGCAAAGTCGTCGCGCCCCGCCCAGGCGGCGGCGTGGCCGCGCTGGTGGCGGAACCGTACCGCGAGGCGCCGCCGACCGATGAGAGCGCGACAGGCCTCGACGACCTCGGCCACGAGCGGATCCTTCGCGCGCCACCGGCCCTCCAGCCAGGCGCCGACGCCCTCGTAGTCGTGGACGACGGTCAGCGCGCTGCCCTCGGGAACGAGCCGCAGCGCCAGGTGCAGCGCGGCCAGCTCGGCGAGCACGTTGCGCAGGCGACGCAGCGCGGCCGCGATCGCGGGACGCGTCGCGAGCGACGGCAGCCCGGCGCCCGCGAAGACCTGGTCCACGGTGAGGCCGAGCGCCTCGAGGATCTCGGGCTCGCCGTCCGCCCTCCGTTCGACGAGGACGACGCCGACACCCCCGAGGTGGTTGCCGTCGACGAACGCGTAGAGACCGGGCTCGAGGGCGGTTCCCTCCCCGCGCAGCATGGCCTCGGCCTGCTCGCGGCTGCCGACGGCTTGATAGCGCGCGCCCGAGACGCCTTTCACCGCCGCCGCGCAGGCCGGCCAGGAGTCGTAGATGCCTCGGATGCGCTCGGGCTCCGTGACGATGTAGACCTTGCCGCTCGCCTTAGCCACGCCGTCCGGCAACCGCCTTCACGGCCACCTTCACGTCGGTCGCGCCCGCGACCGTGCGGTAGAGCGGTCAGCGCTGGCGGTACGTCTCGACGAGCGACTCCGCCTGCGTCTGGCTCACGCCCCCCACCTCGAAGGTCATGCTCACGCGCGCGAAGCGGTTCGGCTCGGCGGCGGTGCGCGTGCCCTCGATGGTGACGTCGAGTCCGGCCAGCGGCACGCCCGTCTCCTGCGCGTGCATCTCGATGAGGGTCACGCCGCACGACGACACCGCGGCGAGGAACGCCTCGCTGTTGGTCAGCGCGTCCGGCTGCGGGCGCGACGACGAGTC
>QHSB01000441.1 GCA_003220335.1 Candidatus Rokuibacteriota bacterium | reverse complement strand
CGACGCGATCTTCGGGCGCATCCAGGCCGCCGGCATCACGTACCGCAGCGGTCCTCGCGGCGCGGACGACATGCGCATCAACACCCGGCTCGGCGGCAAGAACCTCTACTGGCAGGACGCGGACGGCCACCTGTGGGAGATCCTGACCGTCAGTTATGCGCGGCCCGAGCACGCGCCGCTCACGCGGGCGAGGTGATCGTGGCGACGCCGCTATCCCCGGATGTCCGCGCGCTCCTGGACGAGCCGAACTTCGCCCATCTCGCCACGCTCATGCCCGACGGCTCGCCGCAGTCGGCGCCGGTGTGGGTCGGCGTCGAGGGCGATCACGTGCTGGTCGCCACCGGCGAGGGATCGCTGAAGGCCAAGAACACCCGGCGCGATCCCCGCGTGTCGCTGTCTGTCGTGGCCATGGACAACCCGTACCGCGAAGCGCAGCTTCGAGGCCGGGTCGTCGAGCGGCGGCCCGATGCGAAGTTCGAGGTCATGGATCGGATCTCCCGCAAGTACATCGGCAAGGAGTTCCCGATGCGTACCAACCCCGAGCAGCGCGTGGTTCTTGTCATCGAGGTCCAGCGCGCGCGCTACACGGTGCTGCCGTTCTCGCACACGCCGCCACGACGGTCATGACTTTCCAGGCGTGAGCTCCAGCTGTGAAATTTTGCTGAGGAGCGTTTTGTAACTGACCTTGAGGACACGGGCCGCCTCAGCGCGGTTCCACTGAACGCGCTCGAGCACGTGGACGAGGGCTTCCCGCTCGGCGGCGAGGGCGCCCTGATATCCGATCTCGCGCAAGCCCTGGGTGACGACCGGCGCGGGTCGAGGCGGATCGTCGGCCGGCCGCATGGCGTGGGGCGCAAATGCCTGTTCAGCGTCAGGCAGGAGAACCATGCGACGAAGGACGTTCTCCAGCTCCCGGACATTGCCGGGCCAGTGGTACGCGGTGAGACGTGCCATCGTCTCCGGCGCGAGCTCCCTGCGGCGTCCATATTGCTCGTTGAACCGGCTGAGGAATTGCGAGACGAGGGTGGGAATGACCGCTTTCCGCTCGCGGAGCGGAGGGATGCGAACCTCGACCACGTTGAGGCGATAGTAAAGGTCCGCCCGGAACGCGCCGAGCGCCGTGGCGCGCTCGAGATCCACGTTGGTGGCCGCAATCACGCGCGTCTCCAGCTTGATCACCTCGTGACCCCCAACACGAGAGAATCGAAAGTCCTGGAGCACGTGCAGAAGCTTCGCCTGCAACGCGAGGGGCAGGTCGCCGACCTCGTCGAGGAAGATCGTGCCGTGGTGCGCCTGCTCGAATTGCCCCTGCTTTCGCTGATGCGCGCCGGTGAACGCGCCTCGCTCGTGCCCCAGCAGCTCGGACTCGAGCAGTCCCGCTGGGATCGCGGCGCAATTGACTTTGATAAACGGCCCTTGATCGCGTAACGATGCGGCATGGATGGCTCGCGCGACGAGATCCTTACCCACCCCGGTTTCACCGCGAATCAGGACCGCGGCGTCCGTATCCGCGACGTCGGCGATGAGCGCGCGAATGCCGTCCATCTCGGGGCTGCCCTCGAGCAACGGCGCGTCGTGGACCACACGGCGGCGAGGCTTGCTCACCCATGTCCTCCTTGGAAGTCCCGCCCTGGGACGCTTCATGTCGAGACATGACGCGGCTGTTTTGCGTTTGTGAGTGGCAACCGTCAGGGGGTCGGAGCGCAAATCCGATGCCGAATCGAGAGGTCCGCAAGATCACTAGCTTGCAGGCGGCTGCTCAGGGAAGGGCCGGCCAGTTTCTGATCGGAGCGGCGCGAAAGCGATCACCAACGCCCTCTTCGAGCCGAATGTGGCCGGCTATAATGTCGGCTGCTTCAGTCCACTCGCCGAGGGGGAGCCATGCCGGAGCCGAAGCGCGAGGTCATTGCCAACGTCGCCCGCCTGCATCAGCACATGGACCGTCACCGGCTCGCGGCCGTGGTGGCGCGCTCCGGACAGAACTTCACGTACCTGTCCGGTCTCGCGTATCCGGGGACGCTGGCGCGGCATCTCGACATCGCCGATTCAGTGCGAGGCGTGCTGCTGATCTGGCCGCGCAATGGCGAGCCGGTGATCGTGCTGAACAAGATCGCCGAGGGCCTGACCCGCCGCGATTCGTGGGTGAAGCGCACGGAGATGTACGAGGCGTACTCCGAGTCGCCGTACCGGCGGCTGGCGCAGGTGCTGAAGGGCCTCGGGCTCGGCGGCGAGCGCGTCGGCTTCGAGAAGAACTACGTGAGCGCCGCGCACTGGGAGGAAGTCCAGCGCGAGCTGCCGCAGCTGACCATGGTGGACTGTGCGGCGATGATGGACGAGGTGCGCTGGGTGAAGACCGAGGGCGAGATCGCGCGGCTCAAGAAGGGCGCCGACCTGCTCGACGATGCGTACCTCGAGGTCTTTCCGACCATCAAGGCGGGAGAGACGGAGCGCGCCGTCCACAGCCGCATCATCGGGAGCTGCCTGCGCCGGGGCGCCAACTGGGCGCACGGCATCCTGAACTCGAGCCGCAACCTCATTGCCTACGCCGGCGAGAGCGACAACACTTGGGCGAAGGGCGACATCGTCCGCACCGACTACGTCGCGTACGTGGACGGCTATCCCGGCCACCAGTCCCGCAACGCCGTGCTCGGCCAGCCGAGCGCCGAGCAGGTGCGCGACTACGGCATCACGCGCGAGATCTACGGCCGGACCATCGACGCCTGCCGGCCTGGCGTCACGGCGGGCGAGGTGTACGAGCTCGTCGTGAAAGAGTTCGCCAAGCACGGCTGGAGCTACACGAGCCAGCTCGCGGGGCACAGCGTGGGCGCCTGGTGGCACCAGCAGGAGCCGGTCATCTCGCGCGGCAACAAGATCGTGCTCGAGGAGGGGATGGTGCTGGCCCTCGAGCCCGCGAAGGACTACTACCACATCCAGGACATGGTGGTGGTGCGCGCGGGCGCGCCGCAATGGATCTCCGACAAATTCAAGACCGAGCAGATGTTCGTGATCGCGTAAGAGCCATGGCGAACGTCGCCGACCGGCAGAAGATCCTCGCGGGCATCAGCGACACGCAGGTGCTCGCCCTCGAGCAGGCCGCGATCCGCATCCCCAGCACGACGTTCGAGGAAGGCGCGATCGCGGATCTCTTCGCCAACTACATGTCCGAACTCGGTCTCGACGTGGAGATG
>QHSB01000440.1 GCA_003220335.1 Candidatus Rokuibacteriota bacterium | reverse complement strand
CGCGCTGGCCGGCGTCGCGGCGGCGTTGCTTCGGCGATATACTCCAGCACCATGAAAGTCTGGAGCCCGTTCCCCGGCGGCGGTCACGCTCTGGTCGGACGGCTCGCGCCGCGCAAGCCGAGCCTCGCCGGTCTCACCATCGGTGTCCTCGACAACTCCAAGCCGAACGCGGACGTGCTGCTGCACCGCGTGGCCGAGCTGCTCGCCGAGAAGACGGGCGCGGCCGGCGTGCGCGCGTGGCGCAAGCCCGGCGCTTCACGGCCGGCGGAGATGATCGACGACATCGCGAAGTCCGCGCACGTCGTCCTCACCGGCAGCGCCGACTGAGGGTCCTGCACGTCGTGGAGTATCCACGACGCGGCGCAGCTGGAAGGGCGGGGTGTGCCCTCCGTCGTGCTCGGCACCGACGCGTTCCTCTCGCTCGCGAAGGCCACCTCGGCCAAGCACGGCCTCCCGCACATGGCGGTGGCGCTCGTGCCGCATCCGCTCGGCGGCGTCGCGCCCGACACGGCGCGCGCGAAGGCCGACGCGATCCTCGATGAGGTGCTCGCCGGCCTGACGAAGGACCCGGCGCCACCGGCCTCGACGGCGGGCGCGGGCCCGACGCTGGTCGATTCGCCGGAGGATCTGGACGCCTTCCAGGTGTGGGCGATGGAGCAGGAGTGGTCGGACGGCCTGCCGGTGCTGCCGCCGACCGAGGCGCGGGTGACGAAGATCCTGGGCCGGCGCACGGGCGACGAGATGGTCGCAACGCTGGCGCCGCTCGACGGCCGCGCGACGCTGCACGCGGTCGCCATCAACGCCGCGCTGGCGGGCGCGGGCCCCGAGCACCTGCCGGTGATCGTCGCCGCCATCCGCGCGGTGGCCAGGCCGGAGTTCAACCTCAACGCGATCCAGTGCACGACGCACCCCTGCACGCCGCTCGTGATCGTCAACGGTCCGATCGCCGCGCGGCTCGGCGTGGCGGGCGGGCCCAACGCGCTCGGCAACGGCCATCGCGCCAACGCGGTCATCGGCCGCGCCGTGCGGCTCATCTTGCAAAATGTCGGCGGGGCGCGGCCGGGACGCGAAGACCGCGCGACGCTCGGGCATCCGGGCAAGTTCACCTACTGCCTGGCGGAGAACGAGGCGCAGTCGCCGTGGGAGCCGCTGCACGTGGAGCGCGGGTTCAAGCGAGACGAGAGCACGGTCACCGTGTGCGGCTCCGAGGGCCCGCACAACGTCAACGACCACGGCTCGATGGCCGGCGAGACGCTGATGGCGGCCATCGCCGGCACCGCGGCCACCACCGGGAGCAACAACATCTATCTCGCCGGCGACCCGCTCGTGATCCTGGGGCCCGAACACGCACAGACGATCGCCTCCTCCGGCTGGTCGAAGGCCGACTTCAAGCGGCGCTTCTGGGAGGCCGCGCGCGTGCCGCTCAAGCGCTTCTCCGCCGACAACGTCACGCGCTTCATGACCATCCATCCCGAGCGCTTCGAAGGCTCGGGGCCCGACACGCTGTTGCCGTTCGCGAGCCGGCCCGAAGACGTGATGGTGATCGTGGCCGGCGGCCCCGGCAAGCACTCGGCGATCGTGCCGACCTTCGGCGCCACGCGCTCGGTGACGGAGCGGATCGCCGACTGATCGTCGGCGCGCGCGCGGTTGCGGCGGCGGCGGAGCCGGTGGTAGCGTGGCGTCACTCGAGACAGGAGGCTTGCATGCCGGCCACGCTCTCGTCCAAGCGCTACACCGTCAATGACGCCGCCGGGGCCATCGATCTGTGCTTCGAGAAGGGGTGGACCGACGGCCTGCCGGTGGTCCCGCCGACCGAGGCGGCCGTCCGTGCGATGCTGGACGCGGCGCGGCTGGCGCCGGACGCCCAGATTGCCTACATCAGGGATCGCGCGACGGCGGTCACCGCGGAAAAGGTCGCGATCAACGCGGTCATGGCCGGCTGCAAGCCCGAGTACATGCCGGTCGTGGTGGCCGCGGTGGAGGGCATCGGGGACCCGCGCTGGGGTTACCGGGCGACAATCTCTTCGGCCCCGGCTGGCGCGCCAACCTCACGATCGGACGCGCGCTGCGCCTGGTGATGCGCAACGTGTGCGGCTCGATGCCGGGGCTGCTCGACCGCGGCACCGTCGGCCATCCCGGCAAGCTGTCGTACGTGATCGCGGAGAACGAGGCGGAGAGCCCGTGGACGCCCCTGTCCGTCGAGCGCGGCTTCCGGCCCGAGCAGTCCACCGTCACCGTGATGGCGGCGGAGGGGCCGCACCAGTTCTACAACCAGCTTTCGAGCACGGCCGAGGGCATCCTCACCACCCTGGCGGACAACATGCGCATCTCCGGCAACGTCATGGGGCAGCCGCACTACTGCCTGGTGCTGGCGGGCGAGCACATGCGCACCATCGCCGCCGACGGCTGGGACAAGAAGCAGATCCGCCAGTTCGTGTGGGAGCACACGCAGAACTCGCACGCGCACCTCAAGCGCACGCACCGCATGTCGGGCACGCTCGAACCCGGCGACGAGCAGAAGATGCGGCCGCTCGTGGCCTCGCCGGACGACCTGCTGGTCGTCGCCGCCGGCGGGCGCGCCGGCGCGTTCTCCTGCTTCATCCCCGGCTGGTCGAGTGCGAAGTCTTCCGCAGCCATTACAGTGGCAGTGCGACGCGGCAGCCCCGTCGAGGGGCGACGCTAGCCTGTGAAAGGAGATCAAGCGATGAGCATGGAGATCCTGGATCCCACCACCGCGGCCGCGGCGCAGGTCATCGCGTACGCCCCGCGGCCGGCCGCGCTGGCGGGCAAGCGCGTGGCGCTGATCGAGAACACGAAGTTCAACTCCGACAGGCTCCTGCAGCGGATCGGCGATATCTTGAAAGTGGAGTACGGCGTCGCCGAGTGGACGATGTATCGCAAGCACAACGCGAGCGTGCCGGCGCACCAGGAGATCATCGAGGCGATCAAGACGTCGGCCGACGTCGTGGTCGCCGGGATCGGAGACTGAGGGTCCTGCTCGTCGGGCAGTGTGCTCGACGGAATTCTGTTGGAGAAGACCGGTGTTCCCTCGGCCTCGATCGTGACCGACGTGTTCGAGAAGACGGGACGCGCGATGGCGGAGCAGTGGGGGCTGAAGCACTACAAGTTCCTCGCGATGCCGCATCCCATCGCCAACCTCACCGACGCGGAGCTGGACCGACGCGCACGCGAGATCGTGCCGGAAGTGGTGAAGCTGCTGCTGAGCGGGCAGGAGTAGCGTTCCGCCCGGCGTGGTGGCTGCGAAACCGCCACGCGCAGACCGTCTGGGGCCCGCTCATGCGCCGGGGTGCCATCGCGTCCCGGCGCGAGCGGGTCGCCACGCCCGACGGTGACTTCGTCGACCTCGATTGCCTGGACGGGCCGGCCCCGGGCGCGCCGCTACTACTTGTCCTGCACGGCCTCGAGGGCTCGTGCCGCTCGCACTACATGCATGGCCTGTTCACCCTCGCGCGCGAGGCGGGCTGGAGCGCGGTGGCCCTGAACTTCCGGTCGTGCAGCGGCGAGCCGAACCGGCTGGCGCGCTTCTACCATTCGGGCGACACCGACGACCTCGACCTCGTCGTCCGCCTGCTCGCCGGGCGCGAGCCGGACGCGCGCATCGGCGCCGTCGGCATCTCGCTCGGCGGCAACGTCCTCCTGAAGTGGCTCGGCGAGCGCGGCGATGCCGCGCCGCCCCAGATGCGCGCGGCCGTCACCATCTCCACGCCGTACGACCTCGAGCGCTGCGCCCGCACGCTCGACCGCGGGATACAGAAGGTGACCTACACGGCGTCGTTCATGCGGTCGTTCAGGCAGAAGGTGCTCGACAAGGCGCGGGCGTTTCCGGGCTTCGTCGACGTGGCGGCCGTGATGCGCGCGCGCACGTTCGCCGAGTACGACCGTATCGTCACCGCCCCGCTGCACGGCTTCGCCGACGAGGTGGACTACTGGCGCCGCGCGTCCTGCCGGCCGTACCTCGCGCGCGTGTGCCGGCCGACTCTATTGATCAGCGCTCTCGACGATCCGTTCGTGCCGCCCGAGGCGCTGCCCGATCCCGCCGCGCTGCCGCCGAACATCGTCGCCGAGTTCAGCGAGCGGGGCGGCCACGTGGGCTTCGTCGAGGGACCGTTCTGGCGGCCGCGGGCGTGGGCCGAGCGGCGCGCGATGCAGTTTCTGTCGGACGTGTTCGAGGAGCGCCACGGCTCCGCCGGGGCGCTCCGAGCGTCGGGGGGCTTGGGGGCCATTTCGGGGCCCCCAACCTGATAGGATGCGCGGAATGCCGGACGACGCGTACGGGCTGCCCGTGTCCACGGCCGATCGCGAGGCGCAGGCACTCTACGACCGCGCGGTGCGCTCGCTGCAGGCGTGGCAGGCCGACGCGCTGCCGCTGTTCCGTGCGGCGACGGAGCGCGATCCCGGCCTCGCCCTCGCGCACGCGGGCGCCGCGGTGTGTCTCTTCCTCGAGGAGCGGTTCCCCGAGACGAAGGCGGCGACGGAAGCCGCGCGCGCCGCGGTCGTGGGCGCAAGTGAGCGCGAGACCTCGCACGTGGCGGCGCTGACGGCGTGGACGTCGGGGCAGGTGCCGCAGGCGGAGCGGCTGATGCGCGAGCACCTGGCCAGGTGGCCGCGCGATGCGATGGTCTTCCAGCGGCTCTATTACGTCTACTTCTGGCTCGGCCGGTTCCCGGATCTGCTGACGCTGACGGACGCGCTTCGCGGCCACTATCCCGGCTCATCGTTCGTGCTCGGCCTGCACGCCTTCGCGCTGGAGGAGGCCGGCCGGCTGCCCGAGGCGATCCGCACCGCGGAGACGGCGCTGCAGCTCGAGCCCAACGACGCCTGGTCGGTGCACGCGCTCGCCCACGCGCTGTACGAGTCCGAGTCCTTCGACGCCGGCGTGACCAAGCTCCCGGTCGCCATCCACCCGTGCCGCGGCCTGAATTGGTTCCGCAACCACCTGCTCTGGCACCTGGCGCTCCTGCACTTCGCGCGCGGTGAGTACGCGCGCGCGGCGAAGATCGGGCGCGCCGCGTTCGAGCGCGAGCCCTCCTCGATCGCCGGCAACCTGCACGACTCCATCTCGCTGCTCTGGCGCCTGGAGCTGGTCGGCGAGCCCGTCGGCGCGCGCTGGCAGCCGTTCACGGCCATCGCGCGCGAGCGCGTCAACCGCATGGGCCTGCTCTTCCACGCCGCCCACGTCGCCATGGCCCTCGCCGGCGGCGGCGACTGGGCGACGGCGAAGGCGCAGCTGGAGGCGGTGCGCGCGCGCGCGCCCAAGGATCCCACCGGCCTGATGGGCGACGTGCTCGCGCCGCTCGTCGAGGGCATCCACGCGTTCGGTCAGGGCGACTACCGGACGAGCATCGCGAAGATCGAGCCGCTGCGGCCC
>QHSB01000439.1 GCA_003220335.1 Candidatus Rokuibacteriota bacterium | reverse complement strand
CACCTCCGCTTGGCCAGCGGAACATCCCGGCCCAATGCGGCAGATTGCGGAAGACAAGCGCTTGCCGGCCGACATCGATGCCCAGCCTCCGGTACAGGCCGCGGCCGCTCTGCGGTCGGTCATCCGCGGCTATCACGACGAGATCGAGCGCGCGCAGCGCTTGCCGAAAACGCTGGTGGAGCAGTTTCACGCCGCCGGCTTCTACCGTCTGGTGAGGCCGCGTGAACTGGGCGGGCTGCAGGCCGACCCGCTGACCTATCTGCGCGTCGTGGAACTGCTGGCCGAGGCCGCCGGCTCGGTCGGCTGGAACCTCTGTAACAACAACATCGCCCAGCTCGTCACGCTCGGTCTGCCGGACGAAGGCGTCCACGAGATCTACGGGCAGGGAGGCGACACCGCCGTCGCCGGCACGGCCGTGCAGGGGGGCGGGCGCGCCGTGCCCGTCGACGGTGGATACCGGGTCACCGGTCGCTGGCCCTTCGGTACCGGCTGCCAGGAGAGCGCCTGGATGCTTGGGAGCTTCCAGATTCTCGACGGCGACCAGCCGCGCCGCAGCCCGGATGGCACCTCGGTCTACTGGCGCGGGGTCTTCCCGCGTTCGGAAGCGCAGATCGTCGAGGGGAGCTGGGACGTGTCGGGACTCCGTGCGACCGGCAGCTTCGACTGGACGGTCGACGACGTCTTCCTGCCGGAACGGCGGACGATGGTGCACGCCGGCGTCCCCCTCGACAACCAGTGGAGCCGCTGGCCGGGAGTGTCATACGCACTGCCCGCCCAGGCGTGGGTCGGACCGCACCACAGCGCCGTGATCACCGGAATCGCCCGCGCCGGCATCGACGCGCTGATCGAGCTGGCCGGCGAGAAGACGCCGCGCGGCCGCACCGGTCGGCTCTGCGAGAGCCCTCAAGTTCAGGAAGCGGTCGGTCGGGCCGACGCGATCCTGAACGCCGCTCGCGTGTACCGCAGCGCGACGATCACCGAGCTCTGGGACACCGTCGCGGCCGGCGAGGACACCACCCTCGAGCAACGGGCGCGTTGCCGGCTGGCCGCGGTCTACGCCGCCGACAGCGCTCGCGAGGCGATGGACCTGATGTATCGGCACGGGGGGAGCACGTCGTACCGGCGTGAGAGCCGCCTGGCCGAGTGCTGGCGTGATCTCCACGTCGTCGGCCAAGCCGTCACGCTCGCGCCGGAGTGGTACCCGATGGGCGGGCGGGTCTTCCTGAAGATGGACCCGGGCCCGCGGCTGCGCTAGCCAGCACGATGGAGGACGAACACGACATGAAACTCGGCGTGATATTTCCCCAGACGGAGATCGGCTCGGACCCCGCGGTCATCCGCGACTACGCCCAGGCGTCCGAGAGCGCCGGTTACGACCACCTGCTCGTCTTCGACCACGTGCTGGGCGGCAAGCCGGAGCGCTTCGACAAGCTCGGCCGCCGCCCGCCTTACACCGACCAGAGCCCCTTCCACGAGGTCTTCGTTCTGTTCGGTTACCTCGGCGCGTGCACGCGGCGCCTCGAGCTCGTCACCGGCATCGTCATCCTGCCCCAGCGGCAGACAGCCCTCGTGGCCAAGCAGGCTGCGGCGGTGGACGTCCTCACCGGCGGGCGCCTGCGTCTCGGCGTGGGCATCGGCTGGAACCACGTCGAGTACGAGGCTCTGAACGAGGACTTTCACACGCGGGGCCGCCGCGTCACCGAGCAGATCGCCGTCATGCGGAAGCTCTGGACCGAGCCGGTGGTGACGTTCCAGGGCTCGTATCATCACCTGGACCGAGCCGGCATCAACCCTCTCCCCGTCCAGCGTCCCATTCCGGTATGGATGGGCGGCATGGCCGAGCCCGTGCTCAAGCGGGTCGCCCAGATCTCCGACGGCTGGTTCCCCCAGTTTCAGCCCGGTGACGAGGCGAGCCACACCCTCGATCGCGTGCGCGCGTACATGAAGGAGTCGGGTCGCCCGCTCTCTGCCGTGGGGATCGAGGGGCGCTTCTCCTATGGGATTGGCGGCCCGACCGAGTGGGCGAAGCGGGCCCGGGAGTGGCGCGATCTCGGCGCCACCCACCTCTCGGTGAACACGATGGGCGCCGGTCTCACTCCACGCGGCCACATCGACGCAATCTTGAAGGTGAAGCCGGCGCTCGACGGCGTCTAGGAACGCGGCCATGCATTCGCTGCTCTTCCTCGACCCCGGCCACTTCCACGCCGCCCTGACCCTGCGCGTGCCGCAGGCGCGCGCGGCCGACGAGGTCTTCGTCTACGCGCGCGAGGGCGCCGAGCTGCGTGACTTTCTCGCCCTCGTCGAGCGCTTCAACCGGCGCGCCCCGAACCCGACGCGCTGGCGTCTCGTCGTGACGACGGCCGATGATCCGCTCGGACGGCTCGTCGACGAGCGACGTGGAGACGTGGTGGTCCTCGCGGGCAGGAACGGGGGCAAGGCGCGCACCATACGACGGCTGCATGAATCAGGCTTCCATGTGCTCGCCGACAAGCCGTGGCTCGTGGAGCCGGCCGACCTCGCGCACGTGCGGGCGAGCCTCGAGGGCTGGCCGCTGGCTGCGGAGATCATGACCGGGCGTCACGACGTGGCGGCCGGACTGGTCAAGCGGCTCGTCGGTGTTCCCGCGCTCTTCGGCGCTTTCCGCGACGACGGGCCTGCCATCGAGCAAGAGAGCGTGCACCACCTGGAGAAGCTCGTCGATGGCGCCCCCCTCAGACGTCCGTGGTGGTA
>QHSB01000059.1 GCA_003220335.1 Candidatus Rokuibacteriota bacterium | reverse complement strand
CCTCCCCGAGGAGCTTCAGGCCCTCCTCTTCCAGGCCCTGGAACGCGTACGGCGAGGTGCGCGGCTTGAAGGCACCGCCGCGCAGCACGGTCGCGCCGGCCGCCTTCACGCGCGCCGCGACCTGCAAGATCTGCTCGCGCGACTCGACCGAGCACGGCCCGGCCATCACCACGACCTTGGGACCGCCGATGGCGACGTCGCCGACGCGCACGACGCTGTTCGCGCTGCGCACCTCGCGGCTCGCGAGCTTGAAGGGCTGCAGGATCGGCGTGACCGACTCCACGCTCTCCAGCGACTCGAGCGACCGTAGGCGCTCCTTGCCGCGGTCGTCGCCGATGGCGCCGATGACCGTGCGCAGCTGCCCACGGATGGTGTGCGGCCGGTAACCCATGGCCGTGATGCGGCGCTCGACGTCGGCGATCTCGCCATCCGACGCCCCCGATTTCAACACGATGATCATGACGTCCTTTCCCTCCACTCCGATCGCTCGACGCAAAAAGGCCGCGGGCTCGTCGCCCGCGGCCTCGGAGTGGTCATCGCCGCGGGCGTTCGGTCCGCCCGCGGCTCCCTGATCGCTCAGGTGAGAGCCGGTGGACGGACCTCCGGAAAGTAGAAGGGGGCGAAATAGAAGAACCCGAAGCCGAACCACCGGATCGCGGTGCTCATGTGCGTGCCGAGCATGCTACGGAGCCGGCAGCAGTCCTGTCAAGCGCTTTTCCGGCCGCGGAAGCGGGCCAGGATGCGCTCGCGGTAGTGGTAGAGCGGCAGGCAGAGGGCGGTGATGATGGCGATGAAGGCGATCGCGTAGATGTACTGCTGGTCGCCGACGTGGGCGCCGAAGTACGAGGAGATCCACGTGCCCGGGATCCGCCCCACCGTCGAGACGACCGCGAAAACCCAGAACGGCATCGGGCTCATGCCGAAGAGGTACGAGATGATGTCCTTCGGGAAGCCGGGGATCAGGTAGAGGATGAAGCAGATGATGGCGCCCTCGGCCTCGATGATGAAGTTCATCTTCTCCCAGTGGTGCTCGGAGAGCCACGGGCGGATCAGCGGCTCGCCCCACAACCGCCCGAGCGCGAAGCACACCAGCGTGCCGAACGTCAGCCCGATCGTCGAATAGATCACGCCCCACAGCGTCCCGAACAGCGCGCCGCCCACGGGGCCCGTGATCTCGCCGGGGATGGGCGAGATGATGACCTGCAGCGCCTGGATCGCGACGAAGACGGCCGGCGCCATGACGCCCCACGCGCGCACCGTCTCCTTGAGGAAGTGCTTGTCCTGGTAGAGCCGCACGAGGAACCGGACGAGGGGAGCATCCGTGACCACGAGCCACACCACGATGACGAGGCACACCGCGAGGGTGATCGACGCGACCGCCCACCGTTTCGTGTCGCTCCAGGTGGTGGGGCCGCGCTTGGCTTTCGGCCCCTTCACAGGGCCGGCCTCCGCGCGCTCCACGGCCGGGCCGCCTCGTACGCGGCCGCCGCGGCCAGCACCGCGCGGTCCGCGTGGCGGCGGCCGACGATCTGCAGCCCGACCGGCAGGCCGTCGGCGGTGAGGCCGGCGGGGACGGAGACGGCGGGCTGGCCCGTGAGGTTGAACGGGTACGTGAACGGCATCCAGCCCAGCACGGAGACCGACTCGCCGTCGATCTCGCGGGGCGCCTTGCCGCCGGCGGCGAACGGCGCCACCGCCGTCGTCGGCGTCAGGAGAAGATCGAAGCGTTCGGAGAACGCGCGCACCTCCTCCCAGTACTCCGCCACGCGGGCGCGCGCGCGAAGGTAGTCTCGGGCGGTGATGCTGCCGCCGCGGCGGATGAACTTCACGAGCGTCGGGTCCAGCCGCTCCTCGGCTGCCGGCAGCTCGTCCGACCACGCGGCGTAGAACTGCGCGGCGATGAGCGTCGTGAACGCCTCCTCGAGGTTCTCCCAGCCCGGATTGACGACCTCCACATGGCAACCGAGCGACTCGAACTCGGCGGCGGCATCACCGGTCAGCTCGAGCACCTCGGCCTCGACGCGCGCGAATCCGAGGTCGGGCGTCCAGGCGACGTTGAGACCCTTGATGCTGCCCGCGCACGCGTCGACGTACGAGCCGGGCTCGCGCGGCAGCGACTCGCGGTCGCGGTCGTCGCCGCCCGCGATCACGTCGAGCACGGCCGCGGCATCGCGCACGCTGCGCGCGAGCGGCCCGACGTGCGAGACGTGATCCCAGCCGGGAAAGCCGACGCCCAGCGGCACGCGCCCGTACGAGGGCTTCAGGCCGACGAGCCCGCAAAACGCGGCGGGGATGCGCACGGAGCCGCCGCCGTCGCTGCCGAGGGCAATCGGGCCGCAGCCGCTCGCGACGGCGGCGGCGGCGCCGCCGCTGCTGCCGCCGGGCGTGCGCTCGAGGTTCCACGGGTTGCGCGTCACGCCGAAGAGCGGGCTCTCGGTCACGGCCTTGTGTCCGAACTCCGACGTGGTCGTCTTGCCGAGCAGCACCGCGCCCGCGGCCTTGAGACGGCCGACGGACACCGCGTCGTGCTCGGGGATGAGGTCGGCGTAGAACCGCGAGCCGCCGGTCGTACGCATGCCGCGCGTGAACAGCACGTCCTTCACCGACACGGGCACGCCGTGCAGGAGACCGAGCGGCTCGCCCTTCATCACCGCGATCTCCGCCTCGCGCGCGAGCCGCCGCGCCACGTCGTGGGCGACGAGACAGAAGGCGTTGAGGCGGGGATTGACGGCGTCGATGCGCGCGAGGACGGCTTCGGTGAGCTCGACCGGCGAGAGCTCCTTGCGCCGGATCAGGGCCGCGCACTCGACGGCCGAGCGCCAGACTACGTCGTCCGCCGCCATCGTCACCACCGCGGCATTGTATCATCCGCGACGTGGCCGCCGACGCGACGCGGATGCGCCGCGACGCCGCCGGGCGTCCGGCCGGCGAGCAGGACCGCCACGGCGCTCCGCTGAGCGCGCTCGAATGGTCGCCGGACGGCCGTCTCGGCCGCGCCGCCGTGCGGCTGCCCGACGGCGCGTGGGTCGCCATCGAGCCCGGCGCCGGTGCGCCGGGGCCGTGGGGCGCGTCCGATGGCCTCACGCTCGACGGCCGTCCCCTCACCCGGCTCGCCGCCGTCGACTGGACGCGCGTGGATCGCATCCCGCCGCTCGCCGAGCCGGCGCGGCTGCCGGCCGGCGCGGGGACGGCGCTCTTCAACCTGCTCGCGCGGCTCGCCGTCGAGCAGGGCGTGAGCGTGCTGCGCTACGACGCGCCCTATCCCACGGAGGCGCTCTTCCTGGCGCTGCTCGAATCGTTCCGCTACGTTCCCGCGGACGCCGGCGATCCGATCGCCGCGTTCGCGCGCGGCGAGCTCGCGTGGACGCCGGCGCCGCACGACGTCGCCATCGAGCGCGGCGGGGTGTGGGTTCAGCGGCGCGCGCGCATCGAGAAGATCGTGGTCGGCGGCCGCGCCTACTACCGGCCCGACTGGCAGGGCGTGCGCCGTCTGGCGCCGCGCGCGGTCCGCGATGCGGGAGACACCGTGCGCGCCTCGCTGGTGGCGCTCGGCCGCGTGCTCGAGGACCATCTCGTGCTCGCCGCGGACGGCGGCGTCATCGCGGTGCCGACGCCGCCGGCGGATCCGCCCGAGATCGCGCCGCTCGCGCCGGGCGTCGTCGCGGGACTCGTCGCGACGGTCGTGGCCACGAGCGCGGCCCCGCTGGCGCCGTGGATCGCTCGCGCGGCGCGCGACGTCGCGTTCGAGTGGGGACCGGTGGAGGCCGATCTCGTCGAGGCGCGCGGCTCGCGCGTCCGCCTGTCGCACCGGCTTCGCCGCGCACTGGCGGACACCCTGCGCGGCCGCGCCCGCGCCGACGCGCTGGCCGCGGGGCTCGCCATGCTGCGCGAGGCGGCCGATCTCATCGCCGACGGCCTGCGCGCGCGCGCCCAGGCGGCGCTCGCCGCCGAGCCCACAGACGTGCAGACCGCCGCGCTCGAGGTCTCCGGACCGCCGCCGGCCGACGCGCGCGCAATCGCCGCCGCCGCGGAAGCGCTCACGCGACAAGCCGCGAGCGGGTAACCGACGGTGATCGAGGCGCGCCACGGCTTTGCCGGGGCGCGACGAGCGCTGGGGAGCGTGAGGGGCCATCTCGGGGCCCCTCACGATAATTAGCCGGCCATCTCGGGGCCCCCATCACCGATGACGGCTGATCGAGGCGCGCCACGGCTTTGCCGGGGCGCGACGAGCGCGGGGGGGTTTGGGGGGCCATCTCGGGGCCCCCCATGTATTAGGTCGCGTGAACGATCAGCCAGACGTTGAAGGCGATGAAGGCGGCGACGGAGAGGGTCGAGACGACGACGTAACCGACGAAGAGCGCGGTCTCCCGTGTGAAGGGGCGCGGGCGGCGGCCTCGCAGCAGGCCGCCGACATACCCGATCGCGTCATGCTTGAGGGTCGGGATGCCGAGCACGTCCACCAGCACGTGGTACCCGTCCATCTCGATGAAGCAGAACGGGTAGAGGGCGACCACGAAGGCCTGCCACTGGATGATCCCCGAGGCGGCGGCGAAGGCCTGCAGGAACGAGCCCATCGACGCGTTGACCGCGACGAGGAGCCACACCGAGCCGAGGACCAGGTGCACGAGCGCGCCCGAGACGGCGGTGACCACGCGCGCCTTGCGGCTGCCCATGAAGATGTCGGTGACGTCCACGTAGAAGGTCGGCACGAAGCCGTGCAGGAAGGTGAAGCCGAACTCCCGCACGCGCCGGCCGTAGTGGATGAGCGCGAGCCCGTGGACGAGTTGGTGGGCGCCGACGGTGAGCAGGAACAGCACCTTGACGGAGATCACCGCCACCAGCGGGCTCTTGCCGAAGCCCGAGACGACCCGCTCGGCGTCGGGCCAGAGCCGCACGCCGGCCGCGAACCCCACGACGGCCAACAGCGCGCACACGAGGACGGCCGCCCGCGTGAAGAGGAGGAACCCGCCCCGGCGGTAGATGCCGCGGAAGAACGCCTGCACGTTGCGGCTCGAGATGTTGACGCGCTCGAGCGCGAACAGCGCGGACTCCGCCATCTTGGCGACGGGCTGGCGCCGGTTGCGCGCGAGGGCCTGCCGCAGGCGCGAGGTCGGTGTCATGGTCAGCAGCTGCGCGCGCTGCAGCTTGCGGATCAGATGCGGGATGATCGCGAAGTCGAACTCGCCGTAGCGCAGCACGTACGCCGTCGCGATGTCTTGCAGCGACGTGCGGCCGTCCATCTGCTCCCACAGGAACCTCTCGGGCCCGGACAGGAGCAGGAAGCGATCGGTCGCCGTGTTCTTGAGAATGAAGGAGTGCTGGCCGTCCACCTTCGAGGCGACCTCGGCCAGCTCGAACGAGCCCGCGGCCACGCGCTGGGGCCGCGACCGCACGAAGGCGACGCCGCTGCCGATCTGGCGGAGCTCGAAGCCGTCGGCCTCGTCCTCGCGGCGGACGAGCAGTTCCAGGCGCGCGCGGCGCGGCGGCGCGTGCGGCGCTTCAGCCATGTCGAGGTCGCGGGCTCCGCGTGCCGTCACGCATGTGGTTATCGGGTCTCGACGTCGAGCCCGGTCGCTTCCAGACCCCAGCGGGTGACTTCGGCGACGAGATCGCCGGAGGCGCGGAGGCGCTCGATGAAGATGAGGACGAGCGACTCGAAAAAGGCGGCGGCCGCGCGCGGGCTCACCTCGGTCAGCTTGGCGAGCGCCGCGCGATCCAGCACGAGGAGCATGGCGTCGTTGTCCGCCGAGATGGTGGCGGAGCGCGGCGAGCGGTCGAACAGCGCCATCTCGCCGAAGAAGTCGCCGGGCCCGACGCGCGCCAGCACCTGCTCGACGCGCCCGGTCACGGCCTTGGAGATGACCAGCGAGCCCGCGCGCACCAGGAACATCTCGTCGCCGCTGTCGCCCTCGCGCAACAGGACCTGGCCGCGCTTGAGCGCGCGCTCGTGCAGGCTGTCGGCGAGGATCCCGAGCTCCGGTCCCTCGATATTGCGGAACAGACGCACGCTCCTCAGGAAAACGTGCGTGTCGGCCGAGCTGCCCACGGCGCGGGGATCCCGCGTGGCCTTACGTGGCCACGCGTCGGATGAGGGCGGAGCGCAGGGCCGCGGCGCGCTGGCCGGCCGACTCGTGACCCAGGCGGGCGAGCGCGGCGAGGACGGTCGCGCGCTCGTCGTCGGTCAGCTCGTACTGGGCCAGGATCATGTCGGGCGCGCGCTGGAGATCGGCGAGGAACTCGGGATCGATCATCGCGCGGCCGACCAATTCGGGGAGTCGCTGAGCCATGGCGCCCGGATCATATCAGAGTGGCCGGGGCGTAGAAAGCGCCCGTCCCCACGCCAGCGCGGTCGCGGCGACGGCGGCGACGAACAGGCCCGCCAGCGTCGTCCACGGGCGCGACGGACGCGCGTCGGACGGCGCCGCCACGCGAACCTGCGCCAGTGCCGGGCGGTGCGTCCACGCGGCGCGGTCGAGCGGGTCGGCGCCGGGCCGCACCATCACGAGCGCGAGCGTGACGTCCGCCGGTGGCGCCGCGCGGTTCCACGCGCCGCGCGCGCGCTCGCCCGCCGCCAGCCGGGCGTGGAACGGCACCGGTCGGGGCGCCCACGTGCCGTCGGGGCCGAGGAACGCCGCGCGCTCGGAGAAGAGCCACACGACGTAGACGTCCCACGGGCCGCCCGTCGCCGCGCGCGGGGTGACGCCGATCTCGACGGTGTCGCCCGCGAGGACCGACGAGGGCGTGGCCGTCAGCGCGAACGGCGGCGCGGGCAGCGCCGCCTCCGTCCGCGCCGACGCGAGCAGCAGCACGGCGACGGCGATCGTCACGGCGGCGCGACGACGCGGCAGGAGCAGCACGCCGACGATGGCGAGCGCGGCGAGCGTGATCGCCGCGCCCGCGCGCAGCCCGCGCGGCGTGAAGGTGAACTCGACCTCGTGGCGGCCCGGCGGCAGCGCGACGGCGCGGAACGCGTGGTCGGCGCGCCGGACGACGACGTCGGCGCCGTCGACGCGCGCGCGCCAGCCGGGAAACCACGTGTCGGTCAGCACCAACCACGCCGGCGCGTCGGTGGACGCGGCGACGACGACGCGCGCCGGCTCGTCGACCATGATGTGTGCCTCCGGCACCGCCCTGATGCGCGCCTCCGGCGCGACCATGATGTGTGCCTCCGGCACCGCCCTGATGCGCGCCTCCGGCGCGGGCGGCGAGGCGCAGTCCGCCAGCAGCACCTCCTCCGCGGGCGCGATCGCGCGCGCGCGCAACAGCGCGAGCGCGCCGCGGTCGTCCACGCAGCGCGCGCGCGCCGCCACGAAGGCGCGCGGCAGCGCCGCCGGATCTTCGACCACGCGCGCGTCGGCGCCGTCGTAGACCGGGCGCAGGTGCGCCTCCCCCGGCCGCATGCCGGGTGGCAGCACGAGGTAGCGGACGCCGAGCAGCGCGCGCGCCGGCGCCCACAGCACGGCGACCGGCGGCAGTGGCTCGCTGCCGTGCAGCGCGACGGTGTTCTCGAGATAGCCGGCCGCCGCCGCCTTGCCCGTGCCGATGGGCCCGGCCAGCTCGGCGATCCGCCGCGGCGTGAGCCCGTCGTAACCGTGGGCCTGGCGCAGTCCGTACAGGAGACCGACCTGGTCGGCGATCAGCACGCGCGCGGCGCCGGCGTGACGCTGCAGCCACGCGATCGCCGGCGGCGTCGGATACAGCCAGCGCGCGTCACGGACCGGCAGGTAGGTCGCCAGCGGCGCCAGCGTCGCCACCTGCACGGCGGCGAGCGCGACGCCCCACCGCGCGCGGCCGTCGGCGAGCCAGCGGCGCAGGAGCCACGCGGCGGCGGTGAGCCCGACGAGGGCGCCGACGTACTGCGCGGCGAGCGGCGGCCGCACCGCGAGCGCCGCCGGCTCCGACGACGCAAGCGTCACGGCTGCGAGTCCCGCCGCCGCGAGCGCCACGAACCCGCCACGCAGCCACGTCATCTGTAATGCTCGCGACGACTCGGGGCGAGCCGCGCGGTCGACGCCGAGCGCGCCGAGCGTGGCCAGCGCGAAGACGAGGACGGGCATCAGGCGCAGGTTGCTGCCGAACGCGATGACGGGCGCCGGCGCCAGCGCGGCGAGCGCGCCGTAATGGACGAGGCCGGCGGTCGCGGCGAGGCCGGCGAAGAAGCGCATCGGCGGCCGCCGCCACGCCAGC
This sequence comes from Candidatus Rokuibacteriota bacterium, assembly GCA_003220335.1. Lineage (GTDB taxonomy): Bacteria > Methylomirabilota > Methylomirabilia > Rokubacteriales > CSP1-6 > AR12. The sequence continues at coordinate 3,904 of QHSB01000059.1, read as the reverse complement.
GCGGCGAGCGGCAGCGCCGCGAGCGGCACCAGGCCGACGTAGGTGGACGTGATGTTGAATTGCCACACGGACCACGTGCGCTCCGCGGTGCCGAAGAAGTACGGCATCAGGACGGTCGCGAGCGCGCGCGGCGGCACCGCGAGCGGCGGCGTCCACGTGCTCCGGAACGCGTAGACGGCGCTCTCACGTACGTAGTCGAGCGAGGGCAGCGCCTGCACCGCCGTCAGCGCGCCCCCGAGGGCCACGCCGGCGGCGACGCGCGCCAGGAACGGCGCGGCACCGGCGCGCCACGGCGCCCGCGCGAGCGCCCACGCCGCGGTGGCGGCGAGCGCCTGCAGCGTCGCCTGCGGGTAGCCGGCGACGAGGTCGAGGGCGACCGCGAGCGCCAGCAGCGCGACGAGCCGGCGGTCGCCGCGGGCGCGCAGGCGGTCGACCAGACCGAAGAGCAGCGGCAGGAACGGCATCGTGCTCGCGAGCGTCCACGGCAGCCAGGCGATCAGCGTCGTCGAGAGCATGAAGCCCGCGGCGCCCACGAAGGCGGCGAGCGGGAGCAGCGCCAGCCCGCGCAGGAACCAGTACATCGCGAGCCCCGCCGCCACGAGCTTCAGCAGCGCGGGCACGGTCAGCGCCCACGTCGGCGGCAGCGCCCACGCGAGCCACGTCAGCGGAAACAGGCACGCGGTCTGCGGATTGGAAAAGAAAGGCGCGCCGGCGTACGCATACGGGTTCCAGAGCGGCGCGCGCCCGGCGCGGACCTCGCGCGCGGCCCAGAGCGTCCACGGATGAAAGACGGCCGTGATATCGCCGAGCGCCTGGTTGGGCTGCACGGGTCCCGGCGCGATCGCGCGCCACGGCGCCGCCGTGAAGAGGTTATCGAGCGGCGACAGCGTGTGCCCCGGGCGGAGGGCAGGCGCGAACAGAACGAGCGGCAGCGCGATCAACACGGCCGCCGCCGCGCGGTCGGGGTGCCGCCGGAGGTGGGCCCCGAGCGCGCTCATGCGGCCATGGTACGCTGGGCGCCCTGTGGAGGTGTCACGTTGCGTGCGAGCGCGCTCCCGATCGTCGTCGTCCTGATCCTCGCATCGATGTCCGTCACGGCCGCCGCGCCGCCGGCGCCGCTCGTCGAGTATTCGAAAACCGCCTTCACGGCCGCGCAGACCGAGAACCGGCCCATCGTGGTCTTCGTTCACGCCTCGTGGTGCGTCACGTGCCGCCGGCAGCAGCCGATCGTCCAGCAGCTCGCGGCCGACGGCGCCTTCAAGGACAAGAGCCTGATCGTCTTCGTCGTGGACTATGCGGACAAGGCGACGCTGAAGGAGCTGAGCGTGACCGACCGCAGCACGCTGGTTGCCTTCCACGGCCGCGCAGAGCGTAGCCGCTCGTCGTTCATCACCGATCCCGGCGAGCTCCGCGCGCTGTTCCAGAGCGCGCTCTAGCCGCGCCGGCGGCGCGGCGTGGGTGCCTGTGTCCTCGGCTTCGCCGCCGGCGCGCTCTCCGCGCTCTCGCCGTGCGTGCTGCCGCTGCTGCCGCTCGTCCTCGCCGGCGCCGTCGAGCGCCACCGGCTCGGGCCGCTCGTCCTCGCCGCCGGCCTCGCCACCGCCGCGACCGTCGTGGGTTTCGCGGTGGCGCTGCTCGGGTTCGCGCTCGACCGCGATCTCGTCCGCGTGATCGCCGGCGGGCTCCTCGTCCTGGTCGGCCTCGTGTTGCTGATCGCGCGGCTCGACGCGGCCGTCGCGCGCGCGGCGGCGCCGATCGCGGCCGGCGCGGCCGCGCTGCTCGCGCGGCTCGGCCCCGGAGGGCTGGCGGGACAGTTCGTCGTGGGCGCGCTGCTCGGCGCGCTCTGGACGCCCTGCGGGGGGCCGACGCTCGGCGCCGCCATCGGGCTCGCGACGCAGCGCCGCTCGCTCGGCGCGGCGGCGGCGGTGATGGCGGCCTACAGTTTGGGCGCGGTGGCGCCGGTGTTGCTCCTCGCCTATGGCTCGCGGCGGCTCGCGGCGCGCCCCGATCGCCTCGCGCTCGTCACGCGCCTCGGCAAGCCCGCCATCGGCGTGGCGCTCGTGGTGCTCGGCATGCTGAGCGTCACCGGCGGCGACAAGGTGCTGGAAGCGCGCGTGCTCGACGCGATGCCGGCGTGGCTCGTCGACCTCACCACGCGGTTCTGACGGCTAGGCCTTCACCTCTCGCGAGGTGATCTGATACTTGAAGCTCGTCGGCTCGAGGCTGTCCTTCCGCCCCTCCGCCGTCTCCGCCTGCGGATACATCAGAAAGGGCACCGGCCCCTCGGCGGCGTTCGGCAGCTTCACATCGTGGCCGTAGTTGTACGCGAGCCAGTTCATCTCCCAGGCGCCGAAGAGCTTGGCGCGCGCGCGCTGCGCCTTGGGATCCGCCAGCCCGGCCGGCAGCCCGCCGCCTTCTTCGAGGATGACCTTGCGGACATCGGCCGGATCGACCGGCACCCAGCCATAGCCGTTCAGATAGAACTCGGCGCGGCAGTGCTGGGCCTTGGAGATGTCGCCGCTCTTACCGAGGCTCTTGAACTCCGCGGAGTCGGCGCAGCGCGCGCCGTACACGTCGCGCGCGGGGATCTTCACCGCCCGCGCCAGCCCGACGAAGAGCGCGTTGAGGTCGGCGCACTTGCCGCCGAAGTAGCGCGTGTCGAGCATGGTCTTGATGTCGCCCAGCCCGCAGCCGCGGACCTTCGGGTCGCGGAAGGTGTTCTCGACGATCCACTCGTAGAGCGCGCGCGCCTTGTCGGCATCGGAGGCAATGCCCTGCGTGATCCCCTGCGCCGTCTCCAGCACGATGCCGTCGGTGGGGATCAGCTTCGTGGGCTCGAGATAACGCGCGAGTACCGCGCGATCCTCGCGGACCACCTTCACCGGCGGCCTCGACAGGTCGACGGCGCGATCGCGCGCGGCGAAGCGGCTGGTGATCTCGATCACCGGAGTCTTCTCGCCGGCCGGCCACTCGGCGTAGACGAGGCCGACGTCGTACTTCGCGTCCTTCACCGAGCGCGTCACGGCGGCGTTGCCCGTCCACGTGTCACCGCCGCGCTTGAAGTAGTCGGTGTCGGTCAGCAGCGGGACCGGCACCCACACGCGGGTGACGCCCGTGGGGTTGGCGACTTCGATCTTCGTGACGGCCTCGAAGCTCCGCCACGGGTTGGCTTCCGTCGGTGGCTCGGCGGCGCGGATGAGACGCGGAGCGAAGCCGAGCGCGGCGGCGGTCGACGCTCCGAGCGTGGTCTTGAGAAAGGTGCGACGTTCCATGAGATCTCCCTCGGAGCTATAGATGCGCATTGAATGGTAACGGTGCAGGCCGAGGGGTCAAATCGAACGTTCCGATACGAGACGGTCGGCGAGGGGGCGGACGGCGATAGATAGAAGGAAGCGGCCTCAGGCCTCGGAGAGGACGTCGCCGTTTCCCCACGCGAGCGTGGTCGTCTGGCGCCGGCAGCTCGCGCAGATGGCGCTGTCGCGCCGGAAGGGCGCGTCGTGGCCGACGGCGGCGGTCACGAGGCGCATTTCCGTGAGGCTCACGGAACAGGCGAAGGCCAGGCAGGCGTCACACAGAGGTTCGCCGGGGCACTGCTCGAGCAATCTGCGGACGGTCACGGCGAGTTTCGTGGCGAAACTTTAGGGCGGGCCGCCGTCCGGCGTCAAGTTGGTAGAAGTACGAGGTGCGCGTTTGGAGGGGCGCCTCATCGAAGGAGGTGCGGGATGCGCTCGCTCATCTCCGCCAGCACCGCCAGCGCCAATGTCGCCGCCGCGGCGATGAGGCTACGGACGTCTTGGCGCCATGACATCGAGCCGACGGCCGACCATACGGCCGCGAAGGTCGGCAGCGCGATCCTCGGCAGCGCGGGCACGCGCGCGCAATAGTCGACGTACGCGCGGCCGAATCG
>QHSB01000438.1 GCA_003220335.1 Candidatus Rokuibacteriota bacterium | reverse complement strand
ATCAAGCTGATCTTGACCGCGGCCGGCACGTCGCTCGACAACGTGCTGACGGCGACCACGTACCTGACACGGGTGCAGGAGCTCGCGGCCTACAACGAGGAGTACGCGAAGTACTTCCCGACGAACAAGCCGGCGAGGACCACCGTGACCGTGGCCGCGCTGAATTCGCCCGAGCTGCTCGTGGAGATCACGGTCACCGCGTGCATTCCCAGCTGACTGAGCTTCCATCCCAGAGCGTCCATCCAGGACGAGGAGACGACGATGGCGAGGATCGAGCCGCTCGGTATCCACGAGGTCGACGAGGAGATCCGGCACCTGTGCGAGGACGCCGAGCGCCAGACGGGCACCTCGGCGGGCCCGCGCACCTACGCGAAGAGCCCGGCCGTGTTCAAGGCGCTCACCGCCTTCCGCGGCGCGCTCGCGCGCGAGGGCACGATCGACCCGGTGTTGCGCGAGCTGGTCAGGATCAAGATCGCCGGCCTCAACGGCTGCCGCTACTGACTCACCCTGCGCTATGCCGGGGCCCGGCATGCGGGGGCGACCGAAGCGAAGATCGCCGCGATCGACGACGAGGCCTCCGACCTCATCAGCCCGCGCGAGCGGGCGGCGCTCCGGTTCGCGGAGAAGCTGGCCGTCGACCACCGCAAGGTCGACGACGAGCTCTGGGCCGAGATGCGGCGTCATTTCTCGGAGGCCGAGATCATCGAGCTGGTGGCCCACACGACGCTCTACATTGGATTTGGACGGTTCAACGAGATCGTGGGACTCGATCCCGCGTGACGTCGAGGCGCCTGCGCCGAACAGGAAGGAGCCGCACATGACGCCGACCCCGCACAGCCGTCGCGACGTGTTGAAGGGGGCCGTGGCCATCACCGCCGCCGCATCGGTCGGCATCGGCCGCGCCGACGCCCAGGAGAGCGCCATGCAAGCGCGGACACGAATCGACGGGGTGCTGAAGCAGGCGGTCGACGCCAAGGAGGTCCCCGGTGTCGTGGCCATGGCCGCGACCGACAAGGGCGTGCTCTATGAAGGCGCGTTCGGCACGCGCGACCTGGCCAAGGGGCCGGCCATGACGCTCGATACCGTCTTCCGCATCGCCTCGATGACGAAGGCGGTCACCTGCACGGCGGCCATGCAGCTCGTCGAGCAGGGCCGGCTCAAGATCGACGAGCCCGTGCCGAGCATCGACCCGGCGCTGAGCGCGCCGCAAGTGCTCGAAGGCTTCGACGCCGCCGGCGCGCCGAAGCTGCGCCCCGCGAAGCGTCCGATCACGCTGCGCCACCTGATGACGCACACCGCCGGGTTCAGCTACGAGATCTGGGATCCCAACACGGTGCGCTACGTGAAGACCTCGGGGATGCCGTCGACCATCAGCGGCAAGGTGGCGGCGCTGCGCATGCCGCTGGTGTTCGACCCCGGCGAGCAGTGGGAGTACGGCGTCAACATCGACTGGGTCGGCCGCCTCGTCGAGGCGCTCAGCGGCCAGCCGATCGACGTCTACTTCCGCGAGAAGATCTTCGGGCCGCTCGGCATGAAGGACAGCGGCTTCGTCACCGCGCCCGAGCAGCGGGCGCGCCAGGCCAGCGTGCACCAGCGCCAGGCCGACGGCTCGCTCGTTCCGCAGCCGCTGGAGACGCCGTTCACCCCGGAGTTCTATGCCGGCGGCGGCGGCCTCTACTCGACGGGGCGCGATTACCTCGCGTTTCTCCAGATGCTGCTGCACGACGGCAGCTTCAACGGCGCCCGCATCCTGAAGCCCGAGACGGTGACGCTGATGCACCAGAACGCCATCGGCGAGATCCCGGCCGGCATTCTGAAGACCCAGAACCCGGGACGCTCGAACGACGTGGACCTGTTCCCCGGCGCGCCGATCCGCTGGAGCCTGGGCCACATGCTCAACGTGCAACCGGGGCCGAACGGCCGCAGCGCCGGCACGGTCAGCTGGGGCGGGATCTTCAACACCTACTACTGGCTCGACCCGGCCAAGCGCGTCACCGGGCAGATCATGACGCAGATCCTGCCCTTCGCGGACCCGCGCGCGCTGAGGCTCTACGGGCAGTTCGAGCGCTCCGTGTACGACGCGCTGAAGGCCGGCTGAGCATGGGACTCGCCTTCCGCCAGATCCATCCGGTCTTCGTCGGCGAGGTCTCGGGCGTCGACATCACCGGTCCGCTCTCGCGCGACGAGGTGGCGGCCATCGAGGCCGGGATGGATCGCTACGCCGTGCTCGTGTTCCACGACCAGATGCTCACCGACGAGGAGCAGATGGCGTTCAGCCGCAACTTCGGCGCCCTGGAGGACGCCCGCGGCGGCAACATCACCAAGCCCGAGGACAAGCGCCTGCCCGTGGGCATGAACGACGTCTCCAACCTCGGCAAGGACGGCCAGCCGCTCGACCGCGCCTCGCGCGTGCGCCTGTTCAACCTCGGCAACATGCTCTGGCATTCCGACAGCTCGTTCCGCGCGATCCCCGCCAAGTATTCGCTGCTCTCGGCGCGCCTGGTGAATCCCGTCGGCGGCAACACGGAGTTCGCCGACATGCGCGCGGCCTACGACGACCTCGACGCCGACACGAAGGCGCTCATCGAGGACCTCGTGTGCGAGCACTCGCTGATGTACTCGCGCGGCTCGCTCGGCATGCTCGACTACTCGGAGGAGGAGCGGGCGATGTTCCGGCCGGTGCGCCAGCGGCTCGTGCGCACGCACCCGGTGACCGGCCGCCGGTCGCTCTACCTGTCGTCCCACGCCGGCGCCATCGTCGGCATGCCGATGCCGGAGGCGCGCATTCTGTTGCGAGAGCTCACCGAGCACGCCACCCAGCCCAAGTTCGTCTACATCCACCGGTGGCGACCCTGGGATCTCGTCATCTGGGACAACCGGCAGATGATGCATCGCGTGCGCCGCTACGACGAGCGCCAGCCGCGCGACATGCGCCGCACCACCGTCGCGGGCGAAGAGGCGACGACCCTGCAGGTCTAGGGCCTGTCGGAGTATCGAGGGGTTTAGAGGAGCGACCCGGCTGTGCCCGGGCGCTCCGAACGTTGATTTTTCTAGCCGCTCCTCTAAATCAGCGTGAACCCCTCGTAGCCTTTTGCGGCGACGTCGTCGCACTTCTGACGGTAGACGCCGACGCCGCCGATGTAGGGCATGAAGATGCGCGGCTTGCCGGGCACGTTCGCGCCCATGTACCAGGACCTGGGGCGATCCAGTCCACGTGCTGCTCGATGGAGACGATCATGTTGCTGAGCACGGAGGGGCTGCCCGGTCCGGTGATGGTGAAGAGATTGGGGAAGCCCGCGATGGCGATGCCGAGATATGTCCGCGGGCCGGCCGCCCACGTCGCCTTCAGCGTTCGGCCCGCCCGCCCGCGGATGTCGATGTTCAGCAGCGCGCCCGTCATGGCGTCGAATCCCGTGGCGAAGACGAGGCTGTCCACCTCGTACCCGGCCTCCCGCGTCCGGACGCCATGCGGCGTGATCGCCTCGATCGGCGTCTTCCTGAGATCGACGAGGGTGACGTTGTCGCGATTGAACGTCGCGTAGTACTCGGTATCGACGCAGAGCCGCTTGGTCCCCAGCGGGTAATCCTGGGGACACAGCGCGTCGGCGACGGACGCGTCGCGCACGATGCCCCGGATCTTGTCGCGAAAGAAGCGCGCGGCCGTGTCGTTGGCCTCCTGGCTGGTCAACAGATCGGCGTAGGCCGCGGAAAAGCCCAGCCCCCCGCGGCTCCAGCGCTTCTCGTATTCGCGCTGGCGCGCGGCGGGCGCCACCGCCAGCGCGGACTCCTCGCTGCGCTCGACCACGAAGCCGACGCGCGACTCGCGGGCCTGGCGCCGGAACTCGGCGTAGCCGGCCTTGACCCGCCGCTCGTAGTCGGGATCGAGCGGGGCATTGCGCGCGGGGACGCTGTAGTTCGGGGTGCGCTGGAAGACGAACAGGTGGGCGGCCTGCCGCGCGATGATCGGGATCGACTGGATGGCCGAGGACCCGGTGCCGATCACGCCGACGCGCTGACCGGTGAAGTCCACGCCCTCGTGGGGCCACCGGCCCGTGTGATACCACCGGCCCGCGAACGTCTCGCGCCCCTTGATGTCCGGCACCTGCGCGTCGGACAGGCAGCCCGTCGCCATGACGCAGAACCGCGCCGACACACGGTCGCCGCGGTCGGTCTCGATGGCCCAGCGGGTCGTCGCGTCGTCGAAGACGGCGGCCGTCACCCGCGTCTCGAGCTGGACGTCGCGGCGCAGGTCGAAGCGGTCCGCGACGTGGTTGATGTAACTCAGGATTTCCGGCTGCGAGGCGTACCGCTCGGTCCACCGCCATTCCTGCTGGAGCTCGTCCGAGAACGAGTACGAGTAGTCCATGCTCTCGACGTCGCAGCGCGCGCCGGGATAGCGGTTCCAGTACCAGGTGCCGCCGACGCCGCTGCCCGCCTCGAAGACGCGCGCCGACAGGCCGAGCCCGCGCAGGCGGTGCAGCGTGTAGAGTCCCGCGAACCCGGCGCCGACGATGACCGCGTCGATGTGAGCCGTGGCCTTCGCCATGAAGGCCAAGAGTAGCACCGGCGAGCTAGACGGCCAGGAGTCCGCCGCGCAGCGCCAGCGCCACCGCCTCCGTGCGGCTCGTCGCCCCGAGCTTCGCCAGGATGGACGCGACGTGAAACTTCACCGTATGGCGTGAGATAGCAAGGCGCGCGGCGATGATCCGGTTGTTGGCGCCGTCGGCCATCAGCTCGAGAAT
>QHSB01000437.1 GCA_003220335.1 Candidatus Rokuibacteriota bacterium | reverse complement strand
TGCCGCAGAAGGCGAAGCGTGCCTGGACGGCGAATCGGAGCCTCGCCAAGCGGCGGCGCTCGTCGAACAAGCCGCTTCAGCGGACCGGAGCTCGCGTCGCTCGCTCCGGCCGCTGAGCGCCACCGTTAAGCGCGCCTGGAGGAAGCCGCTGGCATCGAACGACATCTCTCTCCGCACCGCCAAGGTTACGGCGATCTTCTGCGCGCTGGCGGCAGCCGTCTACGCCGCCGTGCAGGCCGAACCGTCGCCGTCGCTCGCGTTGTTCTTTTCTTTTGGACCCCTACTCGCGGTAATTCTCTGGCTCCAGAAGGATGCCAGACGAACCGGTGTGGCATCTGTTTTGGATCTCGGATTCTTCCTTTGGCTCGCTTGGCCAATTGTAATTCCCTGGTATGCGTTCAAGACCCGCGGCAGCGCGGGGTGGCGGCTCTTGCTCGGGCTATTTACTCTCATCAGCTCTGCGTATCTCGGTTGGTTGACGGCCGCCTGGGTAGTCTATGGCGTCCGAAACGCTTCGTTGTACTTCCGGGCGGGCGCCTAACACGTGCATGCAGCCGCCGCGGGAAGCATTCGGACCGAGGGCCATCGCCGCGTGGCGCGCGGCTGAAGCGCCGATGCGTTAGCTGTCAAAGTAAAAGGAAACTCTATGTCAGGGACCGAAGGCAAGGTCGTCGTCATCACGGGCGCAAGCAGCGGTATCGGCGAGGCCACGGCGCTCCTGCTCGCTGAACGCGGTGCGAAGGTCGTACTCGGCGCGCGCGGATTGGATCGCCTCGAGGCCCTCGCTGACCGTATCGCGAGAGCGGGTGGAGGGACAGTCTATGCACGCACCGACGTAAAACGGCGCGAAGACTTATCCAACCTCGTGAGGTTGGCATGTGAGCGGTATGGCAAGCTTGACGTTCTCGTCAACAACGCCGGCATCATGCCGGTTTCTCCCCTCGACGACCTGCGCGTCGAGGATTGGGAGGAGATGATCGACATCAACATCAAAGGTGTTCTGTACGGCATCGCCGCAGCGCTGCCTGTCTTTCGCAAGCAGGGCTTCGGACATTTCGTCAACACCGCTTCTACAGCAGGGCATAAGACTGTACCGAGCCAGTCGGTCTATTCCGGCACGAAGTTCGCCGTGCGCGCCATCTCCGAAGGTTTGCGCCAGGAGGCCGGTGATAAGCTGCGCGTGACGATCATTTCGCCTGGCTTCGTCCGGACGAACTTCACGGAAGGTGTGACAAATCCGGAGTTGAGAGCCCAGCTCGCCGCGAGCCGAGACAAGTTCGCGATGCCGCCGGATGCCATCGCCCGCGCTATTGCGTTCGCGATCGAGCAGCCGGCCGATGTTGATGTGAACGAGATCGTTATCCGTCCCACTGCGCAGGGGTAAATGACGCGGGGATGGATGCTCGTTATCTCTCCGAACCACGCGAGGAGGATCTTGCATGTGTCGAAGCATTAAAACGCTGCACAACTTTAAACCGCCCGCCACGGACGACGAGATCCGGGCATCGTCCCTGCAATTCGTTCGAAAACTGAGCGGCTTCACACGGCCGTCCAGAGCGAACGAAGCCGCGTTCAACCGAGCGGTGGACCAGGTGGCGCAGACCGCACGGGGGCTCCTCGATGCTCTCGTGACGAACGCTCCGCCTCGCGATCGGGACGTCGAAGCGTCGAAAGCCCGGGCCAAGGCGGATGATCGTTTTCGCTCTCAGGATGCGCGACACGCCACCTGACTATGACGAGACCGGCTCCAGGATCGCGCGGTCTTCGACGAGGATGCAGGCGCTCTCCTCGGCGCGCCGGATCGCCTCGATACTCTCCGCATCCTTCGCCAGCCGCTCGCGGTACTGCTCGTAGGCGGCGAGGCTCGGGAAGCTGATCAGGGCCAGCGCCTCGTTCGTGGGGCCTGCGTACTTGGTCGGCAGCCAGTAGCCGACCAGCTCCCCACCGCAGCGCGGGACGATCTTGGAGATGGTGCGCGCGTAGCGCTCGAAGTCCGGCCGCTTTCTCGCCTCGATGGTGTAGCGGATGCGCAGCGTGATCATGGCGCTCCCTCCAGATAGCGAAGATTGAAGACGCGCTGCAGCTGCGTGCGACCCGACGGCGTGACGAGCAGCGCGCGGGTGCCGCGCAGGCGGCGCACCCAGCCGCGCGCCAGCACCAGCTCCGCGAGCGCCGTGCCCACGGGGCCGGCCACGTGGGGCCGCCGCTCGGTCCAGTCCAGACACCGCCGCGCGGGCGCCTGCCCTCGCCGGCCGTTCACCTCGCGCGTCGGCGAGCGCCACGCCCAGCCGGCCGGCGAGGTGGCTGTAGCACGTGCGCGCGTCCTTCAGGCGCCGGGCGGCGCCGTCGTGTCCGTTGGCCTCGGCCTGGCTCGGCAGCGGCGGCGCCACCACGGCCAGCGCCTCCACCACGTGGCCGACCTCGGCGCCGGCCAGGCGGTAGTAGCGCCAGCGTCCCTGCTGCTCGACGCGCAGGATGCGGCCGGCGACGAGCTTTGCGAGGTGATTGCTGGCCGTCTGGGCCGAGACGCCGGCGCGCGCGGCCAGCTCACCGGCGGGCCGGGCCTCGCCGCCCGCCAGCGCCTGGCACATGGCGGCGCGCGAGGGATCGGCGATGAGATTCGCCACGAACGCGATGTTGGGCTCGCTCATACCGGCCAGCTTAGCGCGCAGCACCGCCGGATGTTTCACGGCACGCCGAACCCAAATGGCGCGCGATCGATCAGCGCACGTGCACGACGAACGTCGAGAGGCTCCCGTCCTCCACGTCCACCACGCGGAAGCCGGGCGGTCCGGGGTCGAAGTGCGCGGGGCCGGCCACCTTCGAGAGCTGGATGCAGGTGGACGGCGTCGTCAGCAGCGTGAGGCCGCCGCGCTGGATCAGCTGCTCGCTGTGCACGTGGCCGCCGATCACCCACCTCACCTGCGCCTGCCCTGCCAGCATCGCCATGAGCTCGCCGCCGTTGCGCAGCGTCATCGTGTCCATCCACGCGTGGCCGAGCGGCCACGGGTGGTGATGGATGAACACGATGGTCGGGGTGTCGCGATGCGCGGCCAGGTCGCGCGCGAGCCAGGCGAGCTGCGCGGGATCGAGCACGCCGTCGGCGTGGCCGGGCTCGTGCGAGTCCAGCGCGATCAAGTGCGTGCCGTCGTGATCGAAGCTGTAGTAGCACGGCGCATCGGGCACCGACGCCTCGGGGCGCAGCGCGCGGTTGAACGCCTCGAGGTTGTCGTGATTGCCCATCAGGAAGTGCGCGCGGCACGGCAGCTCCCCGAGAATCTCGCGCAGCCGCGCGTACGACGGCGCGTACTCGGCCGGCGTCAGCGTCCGCTCGCGGTGCAGGATGTCGGGGCTGGCAAGGTCGCCGCCCAGGACGGCGAAGGCGGGCGCGGGCTGCAGGCGCCGGACGGTCTCCACCACGCGGCGCAGCGACGCGTCGGTGTCGAACTCGACGTCCGTCCCACGGATCCGCCACGTCCCGCCGGCCATGATGTGCGTGTCGGTGATGTGGACGAATCTGAACATGGTTTCGCGTACCATATCATCGTCGTGGCCATGGACGAGTTCGTCATCGAGGGCGGGGTGCCCCTCCAGGGGACGGTCACACCGAGCGGCAACAAGAACGCCGCCTTCCCGCTGATCGCCGCCGCGCTGCTCACCGATGAGCCGGTGCGTCTGAAGAACCTCCCCGACATCGCCGACGTCCGGACGATGCTCGGCCTGGTCGAGCAGCTCGGTGTCGAGGTGGATCGCCACGACCCCCACACCGTCACCCTGCGCGCGCGACGGATCACCGCGACGGCACCGGACGCCGACCTCCTGCGCCGGGTGCGCGGCGGCCTGGTGCTGATGGGACCGCTGCTCGCGCGCGAGGGTGAGGCGCGCGTGGAGCGCTCCGGCGGCGACCAGATCGGCCGCCGGCGTATCGACACCCACGTGCTCGGGCTGCAGGCGCTCGGCGCCGTCATGCAGCAGGACGATGGGCTCGTGCTGCGCGGCCGGCCGCTGCGCGGCGCCGACATCCTGCTGGACGAGGCGAGCGTGACGGCGACGGAGAACGTCGTGCTGGCGGCGACGCTGGCCGAGGGCACCACCGTGCTGCGCAACGCGGCGTGCGAGCCGCACGTCCAGGAGACGTGCCAGCTGCTGACCGCGATGGGCGCCCGCATCGACGGCATCGGCTCCAACCTGCTCCGCATCCACGGCGTGGCGAGGCTGCGCGGCGCCGAGTTCACGCTGGGGCCGGACTTCATGGAGGTCGGCAGCTTCGTGGCGCTGGCCGCGGTGACCGGCGGCGAGATCATCGTGAAGAACGCCGGCCTCGAGCACCTGCGCATGGCGCTCGGCGTCTTCGGGCGGCTCGGCGTGCGCACGCGCGCCGACGGCGACGACCTCATCCTGCCCGCGGGCCAGTCGCTGGCCGTCCGTCCCGATCTCGGCAACGCCATCCCGACCATCGACGACGGCCCGTGGCCCGCCTTCCCCGCCGACCTCATGAGCGTGGCGCTGGTGACGGCGACGCAGGCGGAGGGCGCGGTGCTCTTCCACGAGAAGATGTACGAGAGCCGGCTCTTCTTCGTGGACAAGCTGATCGGCATGGGCGCGCGCGTGGTGCTCTGCGACCCGCACCGGGCGCTCGTGCACGGGCCCGGGCGGCTGCGCGGCGAGCCGACCGGCATCCCCAGCCCCGACATCCGGGCGGGCATCGCGCTCGTCGTGGCCGCGCTCTGCGCCGAGGGCCGCACGGTGATCCGCAGCGTGGACCAGATCGATCGCGGCTACGAAAACATCGACGCCAAGCTGCAGGCGCTCGGCGCGCGCATCCGGCGCGTGCGCGTCTGACCTCGTCCGACCCGGGGAGCCCGCCATGCACGACAACGCCTATCGCGTCCGCGCCGAGCACGGCGACGTCCAGCTCGGCACGTGGGTGACCATGATCCGCACGCCGGCCGTGCTGACGTTGCTGAAAGCGGCGGGCCTCGACTTCGCGCGCGTCGACATGGAGCACTCGCCGTTCTCCATGGAGACCGTGGCCGACATGGCCACGCTGGCGCGGGCGCTCGACTTCCCGCTCGTCGTCCGCCCGCCCGAGGGCAACCGCGAGTGGATCACGCGGCTGCTCGACGCCGGCGTGTGGAACCTGCACGTGCCCCAGGTCGACACGCCCGAGCAGGCGGCCGCCGTCGCCGCCTGCTGCCGCTACGCGCCGCTCGGCGAGCGCGGGATGTACGGCTTCGGCCCGCACACGATGTACCAGACGCTGGCGCCCGGCGAGCACATGGCGGCCGCCAACGCGCGCGTGCACGTGACGGCCATGCTGGAGACGAAGCGCGCCTTCGACCGCCTCGACGCGATCGCGTCGGTACCCGGCATCGACGCGCTCACCATCGGGCCCACCGATCTCGCCCAGGACCTCGGGGTGCTCGGCACGCCCGCGCAGCGTGAGACGCTCGATCAATACCGACGCCGGCTGGTCGAGGCGGCGCGCAAGCACGGCAAGGCGGTGGCGATGCTGACCGACAGCGTGGAGGGCGTGCGCCAGATGGTCGCGCTCGGCGCCACCATCATCAATTACTCGTCGGACGCCGCCGTCCTGCGCGCGGGCTACGCGGCCATCGCCGCCGAGGTGCGCCGCGGGCCCCGCGGCTGATAGAATCCCCCTCCGTGAGCCCGACCCCGACCGCCTGGCAGTCCGAGACCGTCCCCGTTGCCG
>QHSB01000436.1 GCA_003220335.1 Candidatus Rokuibacteriota bacterium | reverse complement strand
GTTGTCGAACTCCGCGAGGAGCCGGAGATGCCGATCGTCGGCTTCGGCGGCGCCCTGGCTCACGCCTTTCTGTCGTCCGCGTCTTTGAATTCGGCGTCGATGACCTCGCCGTCCTGCCCGCCGCCCGCGGCGCCCTGCGGCCCGGCGCCCGGTTCGGTCGGTCCGCCGCGCGCGGCCGCCTCTGCGAGCATCTGTGACACGCGCGTGAGGTTGTCCTGGGCCTTGCGCATGCGCTGGGCGTCCTCGCCCTTCACCGCCTCACGGGCCTCGTTGAGCGCCTGCTCGATCACCGTCCGATCCGGGCCCGAGAGCTTGCCGCCGTGCTCGGCGAGCGCCCGCTCGGTGGAGTAGATGAGCCCATCCACCTGGTTGCGCAGCTCGATCTCCTGCCGGCGCCGTGCGTCCTCGCTCGCGTTGGCCTCGGCCTCGCGCACCATCCGCTCGACCTCGCTCTTGCTGAGACCCGAGGAGGCGGTGATGGTGATCTGCTGCTGCTTGCCGCTGGCCTTGTCCTGCGCCGACACGTTGAGGATGCCGTTGGCGTCGATGTCGAACGTCACCTCGATCTGGGGCAGGCCGCGCGGCGCCGGCGGGATGCCCTCGAGGCGGAACCGGCCCAGCGTGCGATTGTCGCGCGCCAGCGGCCGCTCGCCCTGCAGCACGTGGACGTCGACCGCGGTCTGGTTGTCGGTGGCCGTCGTGAAGATCTCGCTCTTCTTCGTGGGGATCGTGGTGTTGCGCGGGATCAGCACGGTCATGGCGCCGCCCTGCGTCTCGACGCCGAGCGACAGCGGCGTGACGTCGAGCAGCACGACGTCCTTGACGTCGCCCGCGAGGACACCGGCCTGGATGGCGGCGCCGACGGCCACGACCTCGTCGGGGTTGACGCCCTTGTGGGCTTCCTTGCCGAAGAGCTGCTTGACGAGGTCCTGGACCTTCGGCATCCGCGTCTGGCCCCCGACGAGCACGACCTCGTCGATGTCGCTCGCGCTGACGTCGGCGTCCTTCATCGCCTGCCGGCAGGGGGGCACGGTGCGCTGGATGAGATCGTCGACGAGCGCCTCGAGCTTGGCCCGCGTGAGCTTCAGCACCAGATGCTTGGGGCCGCTGGCGTCGGCGGTGATGAAGGGCAGATTGATCTCGGTCTCGAGCGTCGAGCTGAGCTCGATCTTCGCCTTCTCGGCCGCCTCCTTGAGGCGCTGCAGCGCCATGCGGTCACGGCGCAGGTCGATGCCGTTGTCCTTCTTGAACTCCTCGGCGATCCAGTCCATCACGCGCTGGTCGAAGTCGTCGCCGCCGAGGTGCGTGTCGCCGTTGGTGGCCTTCACCTCGAAGACGCCCTGGCCGATCTCGAGGATCGAGATGTCGAACGTCCCGCCGCCGAGGTCGTAGACGGCGATCTGCTCGTCGTTCTTCTTGTCCAGGCCGTACGCGAGGGCGGCGGCGGTGGGCTCGTTGATGATTCGCTGCACCTCGAGCCCGGCGATCTTGCCGGCGTCCTTGGTCGCCTGCCGCTGGCTGTCGTTGAAGTAGGCCGGCACGGTGATCACGGCCTGCGTCACCGTCTGGCCGAGATAGGCCTCCGCCGCCTCCTTCAGCTTGCGCAGGATCATCGCGGAGATCTCGGGCGGCGAGTACTGCTTGCCTCGTATCTCGATGCGCACGTCGCCGTTCGACGCCTTCACGACCTTGTAGGGGACCTTCTTGATCTCCTCCTGCACCTCGTCGTACCGGCGGCCCATGAAGCGCTTGATCGAGAAGACGGTGTTCTCGGGATTGGTGATGGCCTGCCGCTTGGCGACCTGGCCGACGAGGATCTCGCCGTCCTTGGTGAAGGCAACCACCGACGGCGTCAGCCGGCTTCCCTCCTGGTTGGGGATGACGGTGGGGGTCCCGCCCTCCATCACCGCCACCACGGAGTTGGTGGTGCCGAGGTCGATGCCGATGACCTTGCTCATGGTTCTCCCCTCCGCGGCCAGGTGGGCTTCGGACGTGACGAGTGGATCCGTACGTAACCGGAGTATCGATCCCGGGGGGTGTCCGGCCGTCCGAAACGGGTGACCGATCGTCCGGGGGCTCAGCGGCTCAGAGCGTGATCTGGATCCGGTTCTCCACGGCCGTCACCCCGGGCGCCGACCACGCCGCCCGCTCCGCCTCGTCGCGCTCGGCCCAGGAGCGCACCTTGCCCTCCAGGATCACCTTGCTTCCCTCGACCCTCACCTGGATGCCCTGCGCGTCGAGCTCGGCCGTGCGCACCAGGGCCTGCTCGATCTTCTCCTTTAGCTCGGTCGGTGACAGCCGCGGCCGCACCACGATCAGGTTCGACACGCCCCGCACACCCTGCAGGCGGCGCACCACGCGCTCGGCGTCCTGCTTCTGGTACTGCCACTCGACCTCGCCGCGCAGGGAGACCCAGCCCTTGGAGACGGTGATGTCGAGCTTGTCCACCGGCACCGCGGCGTCCCACTCGAGCGCGCGAACGGCGGCGGCCGCGATGTCGGCATCCGTGCGCTCGGCGGCGGTGGGCAACCGCACCTCGATGTCGTTGGCCACGGCCAGCACGCCGCGCACGCGGTGCGCCGCCTCCTCGGCCGCCCACTTCTTGGCGTACGACTCGACCCACCCCGTGAGCGCGACCACACCGTCTTTGACGACCACGCCGATCTCGTTCGGCTGCACGCGGGGCTCGAACTTCAGCTCGTTGAGGACGTCGCGCTGGATCTCCTCGTCGGTCCGCGCGCCTCGCACCACCGTCGCCATGTCGTTCTCCTTTCCGTGACGAGCGTCTGCGGCGAACGCTCACCCCACAACAGTCGCGCGCGTCCGGTGTCCATGAATCCGGAAGGGGTGCCCGCGCGTCCACCGCCGTTGCATCGCGGGTGACGGCGTGCGACGACCGTGGCCTAGCGGCGACCGCGGGCGACAAGGAGACTCACGACGATCATGAGCACGCAGGTGCCGCACCTCGTGCTGCCGGTCACCCCCGAGCGGGATCACATCCGCGGCCCGGTGACGGCGCCGATCACGCTGCTGGAGTACGGCGACTACGAGTGTCCCTACGCGGGCGACAAGGAGACTCGGCTCCGGATTTCTCGCTCCACACGACGCCCGATCAGCCCGTGGGACTGCACGAGTTCCGCGGGCGGCGAGTCATCCTGGCCTTCTACCCGGCCGACTGGAGCCCGGTGTGCAGCGACCAGAGCGGTTCGCGCGCGAGCTCGCCGACGGCGCCCACGCGCCGAAGGTGCGGCACGACTTCGTGAGCGGCGTGCGCAGCGGGGTCAAGGCACGCCCGGCTTCTACATCAACGGCGTGCGCCACGACGGGCAGTACGACCTGGCGGCGCTGCTCGGAGCGGTCGAGGCGGTGCTCCGGGCCGCGTGAGCCGGCGCGGGGCGGGCGTCAGGCGATGGCCCGCTCGATCCGCCGCGCGATCTCCGACTTCGGCTGCACGCCGACGATGCGGTCGACCTCGCGGCCGCCCTTGAACACGAGCAGCATCGGGATGCTCCGCACGTCGAAGCGGCTCGCCGTGACGGGGTTCTCGTCGACGTTCAGCTTCGCGACGCGCGCGCGCCCGGCCAGCTCGACCGCGAGCTGATCGACGACGGGCGCGATCATCCGGCACGGCCCGCACCACGGCGCCCACGCGTCCAGCAGCACGGGCAGCGGCGAGGCCTCCACCTCGCTCGCGAACGTGGCGTCGGTCACGGTGACCGGCCCGTTCGCGGGCTGGCCGGCGCCGACGGGCAGCGGGTTCTTGCACTTGCCGCAGACGGGCGTTCGCCCCTGCGCGAGCTTGGCGTAGGGCACGCGGTTGGTCGTCCCGCACACGGGGCAGCGGATGAGCTGGGCGTCGGCCATGCCTCGATTATGCCGCGTCGGCCTTGAAGCGCCATCCCGACTCCACGAGGCGATCCGTGCGGACGTGCGTCGACCTCGAGCTTGAAGTGCACCATGGGTGGAGTATCGTGTCAGCGACCTCGCTGGCTTTCCTCTTGCTCACGCCCTGGAGGTTGCCACGATGATTTCTCTCGAGCAGCTCCTGGATGGTCTCGAAGTCGCGGTCGAGCCCCTGGCGATCCAAGCCGTTCGCCGCAACCGTGCGCTCGACTGCGGTCGGATCGTCGGACCCACCATGCACTACGCGCTTCGGGGCTCCGGTCTGTTGAAGCTCGCCGACGGGGAGAGCGTCGGGGTGTCCGCGCGCACGGTGATCGTCGTGCCGCCGGGGCGGCAGGCGCAGATCGTGACGAAGAACGGCGCGCGACGGACGCCGACCGAGGTGGTCGTGGCCTGTCTGGGG
>QHSB01000435.1 GCA_003220335.1 Candidatus Rokuibacteriota bacterium | reverse complement strand
ATGATCAGCGCCACCAACGCGTTCGGCTGGAAGGTGCGCGATCACGGCACGCCGCAGCAGAAGGCGCGCTATCTGCGCCCGGTGGCCGGCGGCGAGGAGCTGGCGTGCCTGCTCTTCACCGAGCCGCAGGCCGGCTCGGACCTGGCGAATCTGCGGACGCGCGCGGTGCGCCGCGGCGAGCGCTGGGTGATCAACGGCACCAAGACGTTCATCACGTCGGGCCGCTCGGCGTCGGTGGCCGTGCTGCTCGCCGTCACCGATCCCGCCGCCGGCAAGCGCGGCATCTCGGCCTTCCTCACGCGCACCGACCGGCCGGGCTATCGCGTGGTGCGCGTCGAGGACAAGCTCGGCCATCGCACCAACGACACCTGCCAGATCGCGCTCGAGGATCTCGAGGTGCCGGCGGAGGACATGCTGGGGACGCCGGGCCAGGGGCTGAAGATCGCGCTCGCGTACCTCGACACCGGCCGCATTGGCGTCGCCGCGCAGTCCGTGGGCGTCGCGCGCGCCGCGCTCGACGCCGCGCTCGCCTACGCGCGGGAGCGCGAGACGTTCGGTGCCAAGCTGATCGCGCACCAGGCCATCGCCTTCATGCTGGCCGAGATGGCCACCGACGTCGAGGTCGCCCGCCAGATGTGCCTGCACGCCGCCGAGCTCAAGCAGGCGGGCGGGCGCTGCATCAAGGAAGCGTCGATGGCCAAGCTGTTCGCCGCCCAGATGTGCGAGCGCGTCTGCTCGGCGGCCATCCAGGTCCACGGCGGCTACGGGGTCGTCGGCGACTATCCCGTCGAGAAGTACTACCGCGACGCGCGCGTGTTCCAGATCTACGACGGGACCAACGAGGTCCAGAAGATCCTGATCTCCCGCGAGCTGATCGCGGGCCACTGAGGAGCCGGTCATGCCGCAGCCCAGCCTCAAGATCGACCGCGCCCGCTACGTCGTCAGCGTCGACGAGCAGCGCCGGATCATCCGCGACGGCTCCATCCTCGTCGAGAACGGGCGCATCAGCCGCGTGGGGCGGGCCGATGAGCTCGCGGCGACGGGCGCCGACCGCGTCATCGACGCCCGGCATTTCGTCGTCACGCCCGGGTTCGTCAACGGCCACATGCACATCAGCTACGCCCATCCCGTGCGCGGCATCTTTCCCGACGACCTCGGCAGTCCGCTCAAGCAGGTCTTCGCGCTGCAGACGGCGATGACCGAGGAGGAGGAGTACCACACCACGCTCCTGGCGCTCCTCGAGCTGGTGCGCAACGGCACCGTCTGCCTGCTCGATCCGGGCTCGACCAAGTTTCCCGACGCGTGCCTGCAGGCCTACGAGGATGCGGGCGTGCGCGTCATCATGGGCGAGGCCGTGACGGATCGCGAGGCGCCGTTCACGCTGCCACGCTACGCGACGGCCGAGGCGGTCGCGCGCACCGCCGCCTTCATCGACAGGTGGGACGGGCGCCTGCAGGGACGGCTCCGCGCCTGGGCCATGCCGTTCTCGCCGGAGACCTGCAGCGCCGAGCTGCTGCAGGGCCTCAAGCGCGTCGTCGACCAGCGGGGCACCGGCCTCACGCTCCATCACGGCAGCGGGCCGCAGGCGCGCAAGGACTATCAGGGCCGCGGCGCGAAAAATCCTACCGAGTATCTGGAGGCGCTGGGCGTGCTCGGTCCCAACGTGCTGCTCGCCCACGCGCTGGGCCTCGACGATGCGGAGGTCGACTGCGTCGCCCGCACCGGGGCGGCCGTCACGATGTGCCCGGTCACCGCCGCCAAAGGCGCCCGGGGTGCCACGGCCCTCGGGCGCATGCCCGAGCTGCTGGCGCGGGGCGTGCGCGTGGCGCTCGGCTGCGACTCGCCCAACAACTCGAACCACCTCGATCCGGTGCGCACGATGAACATGGCCGCCATCCAGTACAAGGACGCGCGCCAGGACATCAGGCTCGTCCCGGCCGAGACTGCGCTGGAGATGGGCACGCGGCTCGGCGCGGCGGCGCTCGGGCTGGGCGACGAGATCGGCGCCATCGAGGCGGGCAAGCGGGCCGACCTCGTGCTGTTCGACACCCGGCGGCCCGAGTGGCAGGCGCTCTGGAATCCCGTGAACAACCTGATCTACAACACCGACTGGCGTAGCGTGCATACCGTCGTCATCGACGGCCGGGTCGTGGTCGACGACTATCGCCAGACCTTCGTCGACGAGGCGCGCCTGTTCGCCACCGTGCAGGAGATCGGCGAGCGACTGCAGTCGCGCACCGGCATCACCTTTCCCCGCTCGCGCTGGCCTGTTGTATAAGGGGGGCGCCTGTGTAATGGGGGGCCCCGATATGGCCCCCCATACCCCCCAACGCTCGGGACGCCCCGGCGGAGCCGTGGCGCCCCTCGATAACCGCAGGTTGACCAAGGAGGCTTCGATGTTCTTCGAGCTGAGGCAGTACGTGATTCGTCCGGGGCAGCAGAAGGCGTGGGTGAAGTGCATGGAGGAGGAGATCATTCCGTTCCAGGTCAAGATGGGCATGGTGATCCTCGGCTCCTTCGTGGGCGAGGAGGACGACGGCGTGTACGTCTGGATCCGGCGCTTCGAGAGCGAGGCGGAGCGCAAGCGCCTCTACGATCTCGTCTACCAGAGCGACTACTGGAAGAACGAGATCTCGCCCCGGGTCGGCACGCTGATCGACCGCGAGCAGATCAAGGTCCAGCGCATCGTGGCCACGCCCCACTCCGCGATCCAGTAGCGTATGCGGCTGAGCCTGGCCTTCGAGATGCAGCGGCCGGTGCTGGACGACCACGCCGTCATCGAGGACACGCTCGCGCAGTGCGTGCTGGCCGACGAGATGGGCTTCGACGCGGTGTGGTTCGTCGAGCACCACTTCCTCACGAGCTTCTCGATGTCGCCGTGTCCGGAGGTGATCTTCGGCGCGCTGAGCCGGCTGACGAAGCGGATCCGGCTCGGCTTCGGCGTCGTGATCCTGCCCTACCACCATCCCGTGCGCGTGGCCGAGCGCGTGGCGATGGTGGACCACATGTCCGGTGGCCGCGTGGAATTCG
>QHSB01000434.1 GCA_003220335.1 Candidatus Rokuibacteriota bacterium | reverse complement strand
CTCGGCGAGACGATCCAGCGACGCGGCTCGACGCGACGCTTCGCACAGGCGCCAATCGGCCTCGCCGAGCTGGGCGCGACGCTCTGGGCGGCGTCCCGACCCGTTCCGGGAGACGTTCCCAGGGGGCTGGTCGACATCTATATGAGCGCCCACGCGGTGGAGGGGCTCGCCCCCGGCACCTACCTCTATCGCGGGGACGCCCACGCGCTGGATCCGCTCGACGCGGGCGACTTCCGGCATCAGGCCGCATTTCTGTGTCTCGAGCAGCCGCTCGGCGGCGACGCGGCGGTCACACTGTTCTTTCTCTCGCCGCTCGACGCCGTGCTCGCGGCGTTCGGTGAGCGCGGCTATCGCCTGGTCAACCTCGAGGCGGGGCTCGCGGGCGGGCGCGCCTATCTCGCGGCATACGCGCTCGGCTTCGGCGCCAGCGGGCTCACGTTCTACGATGCGGAGGTCGTGCGGTTCTTCCTGCCGCGCGCGGCGGGCGCGGACGCGATCTTCGTCGTCGCGCTCGGGCGCGCGATGGGCGCCGGTGGCGACGTGCTAGGATTGAAAACGATCGCCGCGCCGACGAGGAGGTCGTGAGCCGATGAAGAAGTATCAGCTGATGGCGCCGGGGCCGACGCCCGTGCCGAGCGAGGTGCTGCTCGCCATGGCCCGGCCGATGATCCACCACCGCACGCCGGAGTACGCCGCGCTCTTCGACGAAGTCCGCGCCGGGCTCAAGCGCCTGGTGCAGACCCGGCAGGACGTGCTGACGCCCGCGTGCACGGGCACCGGCGCCATGGAAGCGGCCGTGGCCAACACGCTGTCGGCCGGCGATCGCGTGATCGTCGTCAACGCCGGCGCGTTCGCGCAGCGCTGGATGGCCATCGCGAAGGCGTACCGGCTGCAGATCGTCGAGCTCGCGGCGCCGCACGGCGAGACGGTGACGCCCGAGCGTGTCGCCGAGGCGCTGCGCACTCACCAGGACGTCAAGGCGGTCCTCGTCCAGCACAGCGAGTCGTCCACCGGCGTGCTCCACGACGTGCGGGCATACGCCCAGGTCACCGCCGGCACCGACGCCATCGTGATCGTCGATGCCGTCTCGAGCCTTGGCATCGCCGACGTACCGATGGACGCGTGGGCCATCGACGTCCTGGTGTCGGCGTCCCAGAAGGGGCTCATGCTGCCGCCGGGCCTCGGGATCGTGGCGCTCAGCGACAAGGCGTGGAGCATGGCCGCGCGCTCGAGCTCGCCGAAGTTCTACCTCGATCTCGTCGAGGAGCGGAAGTACGCGTCCAAGAACGAGGCGCGGTTCACACCGGCGGTGTCGATCATGGTGGGCCTCCGCGAGGTGCTCCGCATGATCGAGGCGGAGGGGCTCGTCAACGTGTTCCGGCGCCACGATCGGCTGTCCCGTGCGACCCGCGCCGGGGCCGAAGCGCTCGGACTGCGTCTCTTCGTCAAGGCGACGCCGAGCCCCGCGCTCACGGCGATCGAGGTTCCGTCGGGCGTCGACGCCGATCGGGTGGTGGAGGGCTTCGCCACCTCGCACAACATCACGATCGACGGCGGCCGCGGCCCCACCAAGGGCAAGATCTTCCGGATCGGTCACATGGGCTACGCCGCGGAGACCGACGTGATCATCGCCCTGGCCGCGCTCGAGCAGGTGCTGGCGGATCTCGGCCAGCCGGTGGACTTCGGCGCCAGCGTGCGCGCCGCCCAGAAGGTCTTCGTCGAGAAGTCCTGAGCCCGCTTTTGTCCCGGCCGGCGCGGACCTGCGCTAAAATGGTCGGGTTTTGAAAGCGATGAGGCTCTTCGCTCTCCGTCATGGCGCCACCGACTATTCCCGGGAGCGCCGGTTCGCCGGCTCCCGCGACGTCCCGCTGACGACCGACGGGCGCCTGCAGGCCGAAGCCATGGCCCAGGCCCTGGCCGGCGCCGGCGCGGCCGCCGTCTACACGAGCCCGCTCGAGCGCGCGCGCGTCTGCGCCGAGCTGATCGCCAAGCCCCATCGCCTGGGCACGCGCGTCGAGCCCGACTTCCGCGAGATGGCCTTCGGCGGCTGGGAGGGGATCACCCGCGAGGAGCTGTTCGCGCGCTCCCCGCGCGAGGCCGAGGCGTGGCGCCTGACCCCGCACCTCGTCACCCCACCCGGCGGTGAGACGCTCGGCGCCGTGGCCGCGCGCGTGGGTGGAGCCCTCCAGCGGCTGATCGCCGCGCACGCCGGGGAGACGGCGGTGCTGGTGTCTCACGCGATCGTCGTGCGCCTGATCGTCCTGGCCGCGCTGGGCCTCGGCCCCGAGCGCCTGTGGTCGGTGGACGCCTCCCCGGCGGGGATCACGGAGATCGAGTACCTCGGCGACTGGGCGACGGTGCACCGCATGAACACGCTGGCGCATCTGGACGGCCTGGCGCCGGTGGAGCGCGCGTCGTGAAGCCCGTGCACAGCCAGCTGCCCAAGGGCGCCCGCATCTACCTGCCCGACGAGGCGGCGCGCAAGCGCTACGTCGAGGACCGGCTGCGTGACGTCTTCGCGCGCTGGGGCTATCGCGAGATCGTCACGCCCACGTTCGAGTTTGCCGAGGTGCTCGCCATGGGCACCGACGTCGGCGTGCAGGAGAGCATGTTCAAGTTCGTCGACCGCGAGACGGGCCGCATGCTCGCGCTGCGCGCGGACATCACGCCGCAGATCGCGCGGGTGGTGGCCACTCGCCTGCGCGACGAGCCCAAGCCCGTGCGGCTGGCGTACGTCACCAACGTGTTCCGGCACGACGAGCCGCAGATGTCGCACTACCGCGAGTTCTACCAGGCCGGCGTGGAGCTGATCGGGCTCGAGAAGCCGGAGGCGGAGGTCGAGGTCATCGCGATGACCATCGAGGGGCTGCGCGCGCTCGGCCTCGACCGCTTCCAGATCGACCTCGGACATCCCGACTTCTTCCGGGGCCTGCTCGAGGAGGCCTCGGCCGACGTCGGGCGCCGCCGCGCGATCCGCGACGCGCTCGCCCGCAAGGACGCCTCGACGCTCGAGCGCCTCGTGCGCGAGCTGGCGCCGGCGGCGCACGTGGCGGAGGCGCTCCTGGCGCTGCCGACGCTGTTCGGGCGCGAGATCGTGCTGGAGCGCGCCGGGCGTTACGCGCAGAATCCGCGCTCGCAGCGCGCGCTCGCCAACCTGACCGAGGTGTACCGACTTCTGAGAATCTATGGGCTGGCCGACTCCGTGCTGCTCGACCTCGGCGAGGTCCGCGGCTTCGACTATTACTCCGGCCTGTACTTCGAGGCCTACGTCTCCGGCTTCGGCGCCGCGCTGGCGGGCGGCGGCCGCTACGACGACATGCTCGGACGGTTCGGCTACGACTGCCCGGCCGTCGGCTTCGCCTTCGACATCGCGCGGGCGCTGGCCATCATGGAGAGCCAGCAGGTGCCCGTCGAGCTGCCGGGACCCGATTTCTTCATCATCGACTTCACGGCCGAAAAGACGGCGGCGCTGTCCCTGGCCCGACGGCTGCGGGATCTCGGGGCGTCCGTCGCCCGGGACATCATCAGTCGCGGGCTCGAGGAATCCGTCGAGTACGCACGCGCGCAGCGCGTGCGCCACGTGCTGGTGGTCGGCAGCCCGCGCACGACCGCCGGCGAGCTGCTCGCGCTCGATCTGCGCGGCGGCGGCGAGCGCATGCTCAGGGTGGCCGACGTCCTCGCGGACCCGGCCAAGTGTTTCGAGGGAGTGGGA
>QHSB01000058.1 GCA_003220335.1 Candidatus Rokuibacteriota bacterium | reverse complement strand
GTGCTTCATCAGGATAGCGGAACTCGTCCGCTCGCGTGGCCCGGGAGAGGCGCGGGCTACTGATCGAGCGGCAACACGAGCAACGTCCGGCAGCGCCAGGCCGGACTTGGCCGTTGTCCTCAACCTTCCAAAACTGTGGGACCAGCCGCACTTGGGGCACTAGCGGTCCCCCCAGTCCTCGGGCCACGTCCGCCAGTCGCCGGATTCCCTCGTCGGTGTTGCACTGTGCTGAATTCTTAGGAGTTTGCGCGAGGCCCTTCGGCAGGTTGTTGTTTTATTGATCGTCCGGTCACGCCCGTTACCGCAAGGTTGATTCTAGAAGCCCGGGGCATCAAAGGCCCTTGCGCGGCGCCAGAGCGGTGGCCAACAATGGAAACGAGTCCATGATCAACGCTGAAAGATGTGCTGAAGTCCCGACGGGCACAATTACGGGCACAGGGCCCGTCGGGAGACCCCTGACTCGCGCAGTCGCTATCCCGAAGTACGCGAAAAAATGGTGGGCAGGGACGGGATTGAACCGCCGACACCAGGATTTTCAGTCCTGTGCTCTACCAACTGAGCTACCTGCCCACCAAGGCCGCCTAGGGTACCATGCCGCACGCTAGGACCTGGGCGAGGCGCGCGGTCATGCGCATCGTCGCGACCCTCGCCGCCGTTCTGGCCGGCCTCGCGCTCGCCGCTCCGCGCGCGATCGCCGCCGACCCCGGGGTGCATCGCTGGTACGACCGTGACGGGAACGTTCACTACACGCAGCATCCGCCGCCAACCGATGCGCTGCGCGCTCCGCCGGCGCCCGCGCCCGTCACCCCGCCGTCGACGCCGACGATCATGCCGCCGCCCGTGCCGGCCGACGCGCGCCCGACACCGCCCACGGAGGCGCGTCCAGTGCCCACAGGCGTGCGGCCGGCGCCGCCCGCCCGGCCGGCGCCGCCGCCAAACGCGGCGGCGGATCTCGAGCGTGCGCTCGACGCCTATCGCCGCGACGACTACGCCACGGCGCTGGGAATCATCCGGCCGCTCGCCGAGCAGGGGGAGCCGACGGCACAATCCCGACTCGCGGGACTCTACGAGCGCGGCGCCGGCGTCGAACAGGATCTCGTCGAGGCGGCGCACTGGTACCGGCGGGCCGCGGAGGGCGGCGATGCGATCGCCCAGCACAATCTGGGAAGCATCCTGAGCGAGGGCCGCGGCGTGCCGCGCGACGAGGCGGAGGCCGTCGTGTGGTGGGAGCGCGCCGCCGAGCGCGGCGTCGTGGCGGCGCTGGTGAGTCTGGGAGACGCGTACGCCGCGGGCACGGGCGTGCCGAAGGACGATGCCGTCGCGGTGGAGTGGTGGCGCACGGCGGCCAGGAAGGGGTTCCCGCCGGCGCAGGACCGTTTCGGATCTGCATACGAGCACGGCATCGGTGTCGTGCCGAGCGATGCGGACGCGATGAGTTGGTATCTCGTGGCCGCCGAGCAGGGCTTCGCGCGCGCCCAGGTCAACCTCGCCAACCTGTACCGCAAGAGCCGGAAGGCGGCCGACCTGGCGGAGGCGGTCCGGTGGTTCCGTATCGCGGCCGCGCAAGGCTACCCGCCGGGGCAGCACGGCCTTGCGGTGGCGTACGCGGGCGGCGCGGGGGTGAAGCAGGACGTGGCGGAGGCCGTGCGGCTGTACCGGCAGGCGGCCGAGCAGGGGTTCGCGCCGGCGCAGATGGCGCTCGCGGGCCTGTACCTGCGCGGCGACGGTGTGGCCCAGAATCGCGACGAGGCCGCACGCTGGATGCAGCGCGCGGCCGACGCGGGCGACCCGCACGCCAAGGAGGCGCTGCGACCGTCGCCGGTGACGCGCTGAGCGCCGCGGGCGGCCTACTCGACGGTCGCGATCACGCCGAGGCCGCCCGTCTTCTCCAGCACGAGGGTGACGATGACGGTGTCGCCGAGCTCGAGCGGACGCGTGAGCTCGCTCAGCACCACGTGCGGCCCGGTGGGCGTGAAGCTCATCACGGCGGCCCCGGGCACCTCGACGCGCGTGAGCGGCTCGCCGCTGCCGCTGACGAGCTGCGCCTGGCGCGCCACCGGCGTGTGCACCGCCGTGATGACGTCGCCGTACTTGCCGCTGCTCTTGAGCTCGAAGTACACGACGGCGCCGGGGCCCTGCCGCACGGCGCGGCCCTTGTCGGGCCGGATCATGGTCCCGCCCGCCTCGATCACGGTCGGGTAGTGCACGCAGCCGCCGGATGCGATGACGCCGGCCAGCGCGGCGGCGGCGAGCATGCGCGCCGTCACGAGCGGAACGCGCCCTCGGCGACGAGCGCGCGGAACGCGGCGTCGTAACCGCGCAGGGTGCGCTCGAGGTCCTCCTGGGAGTGCAGGGCGGAGATCCAGCCGTGGTTCATCGAGCAGTCGACGCCGTTGTTCAGCAGTGCGCAGCGCAGGAGGTGGTAGACGGCGCCCTTGCGTGGCCGGTCGAAGCCGGCGAGCCCGGGCTTACCCTCGAACGAGACGTGATAGATGGACGCCTCGCCGTAGCAGGTGCCCGGCACTCCCGCGCGCTTCATCGCGTCGGCCAGCTCGCGCCGCAGCTCCTCGCCGTACTTGTTGGCCCGCGCCTGCAGCGAGGCGTCGGCGACGAGCTCGAGCGTCGCCACGGCGGCGGCCGCCGACAGCGGATTGGCGTTGAACGTCCCCGCGTGGGCGACACGCCGGCTGCGATCCCAGTCCGGATCGCCGCGGAACGTCAGCATCGACATCAGCTCGCGCCGCCCGCAGAGCGCGCCGCCCGGCAGGCCGCCCGCCACGATCTTGGCGAGGGTGGTGAGGTCGGGTGTGACGCCGAAATACGCCTGGGCACCGCCCGGCGCGTAGCGGAAGCCGGTGATGACCTCGTCGAAGATCAACACGACGTCGTGCCTGGTCGTCAGCGCGCGCAGTTCTTGGAGGTAGCCGGGAATCGTCGGCGTCGTCCCCGACTGCCCGCCCGCGGGCTCGAGGATCACCGCCGCGATGTCACCGCGCTGCAGCGCGACCTCCACCGACTTGATGTCGTTCGGCGGGCAGATGACGACCTGATCGAGGATGGAGCCGGGGATGCCGGCCGACATCGGCACCTCGTACGGCGGGTTCACCGCCGCCACCGCGCCGTCGTGCCAGCCGTGGAAGTGGCCCGTGAGCTTCAGAATCTTCGTGCGGCCGGTCGCGGCGCGCGCCACGCGCATCGCGAGGTGCGTCGCCTCCGTGCCCGACATGGTGAAGCGCGTCAGCTCGGCGCACGGCACCAGGGCGTTGACCAGCTCGGCCCAGCGGATCTCCCGCTCGTGGCTCGCCCCAAGGTGCGTGCCGCGCGCGACCTGCTCCTGCACCGCCTTCACGACCGCCGGGTGGCAGTGGCCGAGGAAGAGCGCACCGTGCCCCATCCAGTAGTCGACGTACTCGTGGCCGTCCACGTCCCACTTGCGAGTGCCGCTCGCGCGGTCGATGTAGGTCGGGAACGGAGCCAGGTGGCGGATGTCGTGCGTGATGCCGCCGGGAATCGCGGCGCGCGCGCGCTCGGCGAGGGCGGCCGAGCGCGGGTGCCTGGCGCGGTACTCCTCCTGGATCGTCATGGGCCCCATGATAACGCTAGGCTCTCGCCTGCGCCGCGAGGCCGAGCAGCGTCACCAGCGCGGCGTGCGCCTCGAGTGGCAGCCCGTCCACCGTGGGTTCGCGCCGCCGCGTGACTCCGTCGCACGCCCCCGCCGCCACGCACGCGCTGACCACCCGCCGCTCGTCGTCCGGCGTGTGCAGCAGTGACCGGCCGCCGGCGCGACCCAGATGCGCGACGATGCCGTAGGCGCCCCAGTTCGAGACCCCGGCGACGACGAGATGGTCCACCCGCACGACCGAGGCGATGCGCGCGGCGAGCCCCCCGCGTTTCACGAGCCGCGCGCGCACGGTGCCCATGCCGATCTCGTTGCCCCCGTCCCCTACGCCGATCGTCGTCGCGCGATAACGGTAGGACGGGCGACGCGCCAGCACGAAGAGCTCGTCGATGGGCGCATTCCACTCCGAGACGTCGTCACCCCTCATGTTGCGGTACACGCCGTCGCGGGCGCGGCCCGGCCGCTCGATGGCGACCAGATGTGTCGGCCGCTCGCGGGCCAGGATCTCGCGCGCGGCCCCGGGGCCGTCCGGATAGAGCACGACCTTGTCCGGCTCGCCCAGCGCGGCCAGGGCCGCCGCGAGCACCGGCGCGGTGACGGCATCCGTGACGTACCGAACTTCCGCGCCCAGCGCGCGCAGGGCCCGTCCCAGCACGGCGGCGCCCGGAGGCCCGTCGGTCTCGGCGACGCCTGTGTCGACCACGAAGCCGGTGGTCAGGACAACCCGCCGCGCGTGCCGCAGCGCGTCGGCCGCGCGCCGGGCGCCGCCGGTCTGGAAAAATCTTGCGATACCGCGCGCGCCCGGATCGAGGGCGAGAAGAGGGTCGATGGGATCGCCGCCGAGGTCTGGCAAGGCGCTTGCTCTTGTAGCAGGCAGAGGCCAGCCATGCAACGGTTCATGATCCTCCTCGCAGTCGCCGTAGTCGCCGAGGGGTGCTCGACGGCCCCCATCCTTCGCAAGCAATCGTTCGACTTCAAGACCACCGCGCTCTTCAAGCTGCCGTGCGATACGCCCGAGGTGCTCGAAGCCAAGCGGGAAATCCCGGACGACGGCCTGGAGACGTCGGATAACCAGTGCAACAGCGTCCACATGTTGAGGATGGTGGATCGCTTCCTGAGCATCCAGGAGGCCGACGAAGCCAAGGGTATCCCGGGCGACACGGTCGCAGAGGTGCGCGCCAAGGGCTTCACCATCTTCACCGATTCGGAGGGCCGCAAGCGGCGGCCCAACACCAAGCCGCTCTATGGCAACGACGCCCTGGCCGCCGTCGGAATCGGGGTGGCCCCGCCTCCCCTGCAGAGGGTCGAAGAGATCAAGGCCTACGCCGACTTCATGGGCGCGCATTACGGCGAGGAGTACTACGAAAAGGACGTCAAGAACTGGGTGGACCGGTTCTGCCTGAACCGGCGCGACTCACATGAGCTGGGCGACGACCGCACGTTCGCGATCGTCTGGCGCAACGGGCACGTCTTCAAGCGGGTCATCAAGGGTGGGCCGATCAACAACCCGAAGCAGGAGCGCGCATTCCTTGTTTGCCCCAGCGACTTCATCGTCGACACCGTGAAGGGCGTCGGCAGCAAGGCCGTGGGCACCTTCTCGATCATTCCGTGAGATGTAATGGGGGGCCACGACATGGCCCCCCAATTTAAATGGGGGCCCCGACATGGCCCCCAAACCCCCAACGCTCGGAGCGGCCCGGGAAACCCGTGCCGCTCCTCGACCCGCCCCTACCCGGGAGTC
Source organism: Candidatus Rokuibacteriota bacterium (assembly GCA_003220335.1). GTDB lineage: Bacteria > Methylomirabilota > Methylomirabilia > Rokubacteriales > CSP1-6 > AR12. The sequence continues at coordinate 9,301 of QHSB01000058.1, read as the reverse complement.
TCGTAGAGGAGGACGTGGAAGGGCGCGAGCGCGGGGCGGGCTTGGCCCGCGAAGCGTGGATCGTCGGAGTTGAGCAGCAGGCGCCAATCGGCCGGTACCGTCGGTGCCGGCCGCGCCTCGTTTGTCAGGTTGGCGATCAGCCGCAGGCCGGGGCCGGACTTGGCGTCGCGGGAGAGCGTCAGCATCGTGCCCTTGGCATCGATCGCCGCCTGCGCACGCTCCTTGCCCCGCGCCCCGAGGGCGGGATGCGTGCGACGCAGGGCCAGCCAGCGCCGGTAGTACTGGTAGAGCTCGCGGTGGCGCGGCGCCCCTGCCAGCGGGTGGTTGAGGCGCGAGCGCACGAACGTCGCGGGCTCACCCGGATCGGGCACCGCCCCCTGCCACGCGAAGCGGCTGAACTCCTCGGTACGGCCCTTCTTCACCGCCTGCGCGAGGTCGCGATCGAGGAACGACGTGAAGAACTGGAAGGGTGACGTCTCCCCGTACTCCTCACCCATGAACAGGAGCGGGACGGCGGGGGCCACCAGCAGCAGGGCGGCGGCCAGCTTCACGGCCTCGAACGGCGCGATCGTGCTCAGGCGGTCGCCCTGGGCGCGGTTGCCGACCTGGTCGTGGTTCTGCACGCAGATGACGAAGCGCTCGCCCGGCAGGTCGGCGCTGGGCGTGCCGCGGTCGCGGCCGAAATACTCGGAGTACTCGCCCTGGAACGCAAAGCCTTCGGCCAGCGCCGTCGCCAGTTGCCGCGGCTCGGTGAAGTCCGCGTAGTAGCCGCCGCGCTCGCCGGTCAGCCGCACGTGCACGGCGTGGTGGAAGTCGTCCGACCACACGGCGTCCAGCCCGATGCCGCCCTCGGCGGCCGGCAACACGATGCGCCGGTCGTTGTCGTGCGACTCGGCCATGATGTGCATGGGCCGGCCCAGCGCCCGTGCCTCCTCGCGCACCGCCGTCGTGATCTCGGTGAGGATGTGCGTCGGGCTGGCGTCGAAGATCGCGTGGATGGCGTCGAGCCGGAGCCCGTCGACGTGGCACTCGCGCACCCAGGCGCGCGCGTTCTCGACGAAGTGGCGCCGTACGCCCTCGGCCTCTGGGCCGTCGAAGTTGACCGCGCCGCCCCACGGTGTGCGGTAGCGGTCGGTGAAGTAGGGCCCGAACTCGCCGAGGTAGTTTCCCTCGGGGCCGAGATGGTTGTAGACGACGTCGAGGAGCACCGACAGCCCGTGGGCGTGGCAGGCGTCGACGAGGCGCCGCAGGCCGCGCGGGCCGCCGTACGTCGACTGGGCCGCGAACAGGTGCACGCCGTCGTAGCCCCAGTTGCGCGAGCCCGGAAACTCCGCCACCGGCATCAGCTCCACGGCGGTGACGCCCAGCTCCACGAGGTTCGGCAGGTGCGGAACGATGGCCTCGAACGTGCCTGCGGCGGTGAAGGTGCCCACGTGTAATTCGTAGATGACCAGGTCGGCCAGGGCGTGACCGGTAAACGCCTGGTCCGTCCATGGGAACGAGGCGGGATTGACCACCATCGAGGGGCCGTGCACGCCCTCTGGCTGGAAGCGCGACGCGGGATCGGGCCGGTAGCGCTCGCCATCCAGGCGGTACTGGTAGCGCGTGGCGGCGGGCAGGGCTGCCACCACGCCCTCGAAGAGCCCGTCGTCCTGGCGGGTCATCGCGAGCGGACGGCGCCCCTCGACGACGACGTCGAGCGTCCGACATCGCGGCGCCCACGCCCGGAACACGACACCGTCGTCGCGCACGGTCGCGCCCAGATGAAGGCTTGCGCCCAACGACTTCATACGGTCCAATTATCCGTGACCGAGGTCCGGCCCGGCCTCTGGCTGAAAGGTGCTCGCTGACATGGGTTATCCGTTCGCGCTCGTCCTACACACTCATCTTCCGATGGTGGTCAACCACGGTCGCTGGCCGCACGGCAGCGACTGGCTCACCGAGGCCACTTTCGAGTGCTATCTCCCCTTGCTCGAGGTGGCCCACCGACTCGTCGGCGACGGCATCTCGCCGAAGTGGACGCTGAACCTCTCCCCCGTGCTCACCGAGCAGCTGGCCTCGCCGGAGTTCCAGAAAGAGCTCGCGTTCTACTACGAGAACGTGCGGCGCGCGTGCGCCGAGGGGCGCCAGCAGTTCAAGAAGGCCGGCGCGTCGGAGTACCTCGGGCTCTGCGACTTCTGGGACGAGCACTACGAGCGGATGTGGGAGCTGCACCGCCGCATCGGTGGCGACATCCCGGGCACCTTCGCCGAGCTGCAGCGCGGCGGCCACGTCGAGATCATCACCTGCGCCGCTACCCACGGCTATCTCCCCCTGCTCTCGCGCGACGAGTCCATCCACATGCAGCTGCGCACGGCCGTCGAGACGCACAAGCGCCACTTCGGCGTCGCGCCGCGCGGGATCTGGCTGCCCGAGTGCGCGTACCGCCCGCGCTACGAGTGGACGCCGCCGACGGGCCGCGAGCGCGGCGGCCACCGGCGAATGCGCGCGGGCATCGAGGAATTGCTGGCCGCGCACGGCCTCGAATACTTCGTGGCGGACTCGCACCTGGTGGCCGCCGGCGAGCCCGTCTTCCTCTATCGCGACTACATTCCGATGCGCAAGGAGACGGTCGAGCCCTCGCCCGCGATCCCCGTCAACGAGGCGCGCTCGCCGTACGCGCCCTACCGCGTCGCCTCGCGCGGCGGCAACGGATCGGCGATCGCCTTCATCCGCGATCCCAAGACGACGCTGCAGGTGTGGAGCCGCGACCACGGCTATCCCGGCGAGTATGCCTACCTCGAGTTCCACAAGAAGCACTTCCCCGGCGGGCTGCGCTTCTGGCGGATCACCGACCACAAGGGTGACCTCGGTACCAAGATCCCCTACGACCCCAAGCTCGCCGGCGAGAAGGCGGGGCTGCAGGCCACCCACTTCGTCGGCCTCGTGCGCGAGACGGCCGAGGCCGCGACGAAGGCCGACCGGCGGCCCGCGTTGATCTGCTCGCCGTACGACTCCGAGCTCTTCGGCCACTGGTGGTTCGAGGGCCCGACCTGGCTCGAGCACGTCGCGCGCGACATGGCCCGCGCGAGCGTGACCCCGGTGACGCTCGGCGAGGCCCTGAGCGCGGTACCGCCGCGAGCAACGCTGTCGCTGCCGGAGGGCTCGTGGGGCGAGGGCGGCGACCACCGCGTGTGGCTGAACCGCGACACGGAGTGGACGTGGGACCGCGTGTACAGCGCGGAGGCGGAGTGGGTCGAGCACCTGAAGGTCAGCACCGACGGCAACCCCGACCTCGCGCGCGTGCTGGCGCAGGCGACGCGCGAGCTGTTGCTCCTGCAGGCCTCGGACTGGCAGTTCCTCATCACCACCGGCGCCGCCCGCGACTACGCCGAGCGGCGCGTGGCCGAGCATTACGCGAACTTCAAGCGCCTGTCCGAGATCGCCGCCTCGCTGCGCGGCGGCGAGCCGCTGTCCGTCGACGCCGCCAACACGCTGCGGCGCCTGGAGCGCGAAGACTTCGTCTTCCCCGATTTGGACCCGGCATGGGCCCAACCGCCGGCCCAGGCCTGATGACCGCCGCCCGCAGCCACCTTGCAGGACGCTCGTGAAACGTCGCGCGCGCGTCCTCGCGATGATCATGGCGGGCGGCAAGGGCGAGCGCCTCCACCCGCTGACGCGGGACCGCTCCAAGCCGGCGGTGCCGTTCGCGGGCCGCTACCGGATCGTGGACTTCGTTCTCTCGAACTTCGTGAACTCCGACATGCTCTCGCTCTACGTGCTCGTGCAGTACAAGTCGCAGTCGCTGATCGAGCACGTGCGGCTCGCGTGGCGCACCACCGGCATCGTCCCGGACTACTTCGTCACGGTGGTGCCGCCCCAGATGCGCTTCGGGCCGGCGTGGTACCGCGGCACCGCCGATGCGGTGCTCCAGAACCTCAACCTGATCGACGACTTCAACCCGGACGTCGTGGCGATCTTCGGCGCCGACCACATCTATCGCATGGACGTGAACCAGATGCTCGCCTTCCACGACGACACGGGCGCCGACGTCACGGTGGCGGCGCGCTCGGTGCCGCGCGCGGAGGCCTCGAGCTTCGGCGTGCTGTCCGTGGATCGCCAGGGGCGCGTGGTGGAATTCGTCGAGAAGCCGAAGCAGCCGCCCGTGATGCCCGGCGATCCCGAGCGCGCGCTGGTGTCCATGGGCAACTATCTCTTTCGCCGGCAGGCGCTCGTCGACGCCCTGCTCGTGGACGCGCGGCGCTCCACCGACCATGACTTCGGCCGCTCGATCATCCCCGAGCTGGTCCCCGGCGGTCGCGTGTACGGCTACGACTTCCAGGGCAACGAGGTCCCCGGCGTGAAGCCGTACGAGGAGCAGGGCTACTGGCGCGACGTGGGCAGCCTGCCGTCGTACTGGGAGGCCCACATGGACCTGCTCGGCGAGTCGCCGCGCTTCGACCTCGACAACCGGTACTGGCCGGTGCGCACGGGCCCGCATCCGGGACCACCCGCGCGCTTCATCGGCAGCGACGTGGACAACGCCCACGTCGGCGAGGCGTCGCTGGTCAAGCGCGCGACCATCCGCAATTCGATCCTCGGCCGCTCCGTGTGGGTCAACGAGGGCGCCGTCATCGAGGACTCGATCGTCATGGATCACACCACGGTGGGCAAGGGCGCGCGGCTGCGGCGCGTCATCGTCGACCGGTTCAACATCATTCCCGCGGACAGCGAGATCGGCGTGGACCCGGCCATGGACCGCCGACGGCACTTCGTCGATCCCTCCGGGCTCGTCGTCGTTCCCCGCGGGGGCCGGCGGGAGTTCCTGTCGGGCCTCGAGGAGTTCTAGGCCGGAGGGAGACGCCGTGTCGTCGGGCCGCTTCGTCGCCATCCACGGGCACTTCTACCAACCGCCCCGCGAGAATCCCTGGCTCGAGACCGTCGAGGTCCAGGACGCGGCGGCGCCGTTCCACGACTGGAACGAGCGCATCACGGCGGAATGCTACGCCCCCAACACGGCCGCGCGCCGCGTGGACGACGCCAACCGCATCCTCGACGTGGTCAACAACTTCGAGAAGATCTCGTTCAACATCGGGCCCACCCTCTTCGCGTGGCTCGAGCGCGAGGCGCCCGAGGTCTATCGCAAGATCCTCGCGGCCGATCGGGCCAGCGTCGGCGCGCGCGACGGTCACGGCAACGCGATCGCGCAGGTCTACAACCACATGATCCTGCCGCTCGCCAGCCGGCGCGACAAGGTCACGCAGGTGGCGTGGGGCCTCGCCGACTTCCGGACGCGCTTCGGCCGTGAGCCGGAGGGCCTGTGGCTGCCGGAGACGGCCGTGGACACCGAGACGCTCGAGGTGCTCGCCGAGGCCGGGGTGAAGTTCACCATCCTCGCGCCCGACCAGGCGACGCGCGTGCGGCCCCGCGGCGCCGAGCGCTGGGAGACGGCGCCGCCGGGCGGCGTGGACCCGAGCCGCCCCTACCTCTGGCGCGGGCCCGGCGGCCATGAGCTCACGCTGTTCTTCTACGATGGGCCCGTCTCGCGCGCGGTCGCCTTCGAGAACCTGCTCGAGGACGGCCACCGGCTGGCCACGCGGCTGCGCGGCGTGTTTTCCGATGGCCGCGAGGGTGCCCAGCTGGTGCACTGCGCGACCGACGGCGAGTCCTACGGCCACCACCGGCGCTTCGGCGAGATGGCGCTGGCGTCGGCGGTGCAGCAGCTCGAGACCGGCGGGGACGTGACGCTGACCAACTACGGCGCCTTCCTGGCCGCCCATCCGCCCACGCACGAGGCGGAGATCCACGAGCGCACCTCGTGGTCCTGCGTCCACGGTGTGGAGCGCTGGCGCAGCGACTGCGGCTGCCGCGTCCGCGGCGAGACGCACCAGCGCTGGCGCGGCCCGCTGCGTGAGAGCCTGGACTGGCTGCGCGACGAGATCGACGCGTTCTACGAGGCGCGCGCGGCCATCTGGCTCAAGGATCCGTGGGAGGCGCGCGACGACTACGTCGGCGTCATCCTCGACCGCAGCCCGGAACGACTCGAGGCCTTCTTCGGCCGCCACCAGCGGCTGTCCCTGGATCCGACCGCGCGGCTGGAAGTGCGCCGGCTTCTCGAGCTGGAGCGCAACCGGCTGCTCATGTACACCTCGTGCGGCTGGTTCTTCGACGAGCTGTCGGCCATCGAGCCGGTGCAGATCCTCCGGTATGCGGCGATGGCGCTGCAGTACCTCGCCGACCTCGGCGGCCCGCGCCTGGAGGACGAGTTCGTGCGCCGGCTGGCCACGGCGCCGACCAACGTGCCCGCCTACCCCGACGGCGGCGTCGTCTGGAAGCGTCTCATCCGTCCCGCCGTGGTGGACCTGCGCCGCGTGATCGCGCACTACGCGATCGCCGGGCTCGTCGAGGAGCGACCCGACGACGCCGCTGTCTACGCCTACCGCGTGCAGCGCGTGGACGAGGCCCGCGAGGCCTACGGCGGCACCGCGCTGCGCATCGGACACGTCCGGGTGTCGTCGACCGTCACCGGCGAGGTGCGGGACGCGACGTTCGCGGTGCTCCACTTCGGGGGCCACGATTTCTCGTGCGGCGTGCGGGCCTGGGAGGCGCCGCGCGCGTACGAGGCGATGAAGGCGGACCTGCTGCGTCGCTACGCGCGCTACACGCTGGCCGACATGGTGCGCGGCATGGACGAGTGGTTCCCCGGCGAGGGCTTCTCGCTCACCGACCTCTTCCTCGCCGAGCGGCGCCGCGTCCTCGCCAGCGTCACGCGCGCGATGCTCGACAAGCACGAGGAGACGTACCGGCGCATCTGGGAGGAGAACCGCAAGCTCGTGCACTACCTCCGCCAGGCCGACGCGCCGATCCCCGAGGCGCTGGCGCTGGTGGCGCGTTACGTGCTGAGCCAGCAGCTGCTCGCCGAGCCGGCGCGCCTCGAGGAGGCCGGCGAGGCCGGGCCGCTGCCCGATCGGCTCTTCGAGCTGGCCGGCGAGGCGACCGCGCTGGGCCTCACGCTCGACCTCGCCGAAAGCAAGCCGGCGGCCACGCGGATGGTCGCGCGCGCGCTCGATGCCGTCGCCGCGTCGCCGACGGATGCGCGCGTGGCGGCGGCGCTCTCACTAATCGAGGGCGCCCACCGGCTCGGGCTGCGTTACGGCCGCTGGGCGGCGCAGAACCGGTTCTTCGAGATCTGGACGCGGCACGGCGAGGCCCGCGCGCGGCTGGCGCCGCTCGGCGCCGTCCTCGGCTTCCGGGTCGACGCGGCAGGGACGGCGTGATTCGCGTCCCGCGCGCGACCTACCGCCTGCAGCTCGGCCCCGGCCTGACCTTCGACGACGCGGCGGCGCTCGTCGAATATCTCGACGCGCTCGGCATCAGCGACGCCTACACCTCGCCGTTCCTCGAGACGGCCACCAAGGGCTCGCACGGCTACGACGTCGCCGACCACGACCGCCTGCGCGACGAGCTGGGTGGGGAGCCCGCCTTCCAGCGGTTCGCGGCCGCGCTGCGCGCGCGCGACATGGGCCTCCTCGTCGACGTCGTCCCCAACCACATGGGCATCGCGCAGAACCGCAACGCGTGGTGGCTGGACGTGCTCGAAAACGGCCCCGCCTCGCCCCACGCCTCGACCTTCGACATCGACTGGCGGCCCGTGAAGACCGAGCTCACCGACAAGGTCCTGCTGCCCGTGCTCGGCGACCAGTACGGCGCCGTGCTCGACCGCGGCGAGCTGAAGCTGGGCCTCGAGGACGGGCGCTTCCTCGTCCGCTACTTCGACACCGTGCTGCCGATCTCGCCGCGCGCGTGGTCCCGGATCCTGGGCCACCGCATCGACGGCCTCGCCGCCTCGCTGGGCGCCGAGCACGCCGACGTCGTCGCGCTGAAGTCGCTCATCACGTGGTTCGCGACGCTGCCGTCGCACACGGACAAGGATCCCGAGCGGGTGGCCGCGCGCCGCCGCGAAAAGGAGGTCGGCCGTGAGAAGCTGATCGCGCTGCTGGCGGCGTCGCCCGCGGTGCGCGCCTTCATCGAGGACAACATCCGGTTCTTCAACGGCAAGCCCGGCGACGCCCAGAGCATGGAGCCGCTGGACGCGCTGCTCTCCGACCAGGCGTACCGCGCCGCCTACTGGCGCGTCGCCGGCGAGGAGATCAACTACCGGCGCTTCTTCGACATCAACGAGCTGGCCGCCATCCGGATGGAGGAGCCGGAGGTGTTCGAGGCGACCCACCGCCTGCTCTTCCGCCTCGTGCGCGAGGGAGCGGTGACCGGGCTGCGCATCGATCACCCCGACGGGCTCTACGACCCCGCCGACTATTTCCGGCGGCTCCAGGCGGGCCCGGGCGGCGAGATCTACGTCGTGGCCGAGAAGATCCTGGCGCCGGGCGAGCAGCCGCCGGAGGCGTGGGCCACCGCCGGCACCACCGGCTACGAGTTCCTGAACCTCCTGAACGGCATCTTCGTCGACCGCGCGCAGGCGCGCGCCATGGAGCAGAACTACGCGCGCCTCATCCGCCACCGCCCCGGCTTCACCGAGATCGTGCACGACTGCAAGCGGCTCATCATGGAGACCTCGATGGCCGCCGAGCTCAACACGCTCGCGCATCGCCTGAACACGATCTCCGAGAAGCACCGCGCCTCGCGCGACTTCACGCTGGGCGCCCTCACGCGCGCGCTCCGCGAGGTCATCGCGGCCTTCCCCGTGTATCGCACGTACGTGACTTCCGAGGGCATCACGGACCGGGACCGTGAGTACGTGCGCCGGGCGATCGCCACCGCGCGGCGCCAGGTGGCCTCGGCCGACGCCTCCATCTACGACTGGCTGGAGCGGGTGCTCACGCTCGACGCCCCCGAGCGCACGAGCGAGGCCGAGCGCCGCGAGCGGCTCGATTTCGTGATGCGCTTTCAGCAGATCACGGGGCCGGTGACCGCCAAGGGCTTCGAGGACACGGCCCTCTACCGCTTCAACCGCCTCGTCTCGCTCAACGACGTCGGCGGCGACCCGAGCCGGTTCGGCGTGACGCTGGCCGAGTTCCACGCCGAGAACGCCGCACGCGGGCGCCGCTCACCCCACGCCCTGTCCGCCACCGCCACCCACGACACCAAGCGCGGCGAGGACATGCGCGCGCGCATCAACGTGCTGTCCGAGATCCCCGAGGAGTGGCGCCGCCACGTCGCCCTCTGGCAGCGGCTCAACCGCCGCCAGCGCGCGATGGTGGACGGCCGCGCCGTGCCGGGCGCCAACACCGAGTACCTGATCTACCAGACGCTGGTGGGCGCGTGGCCGGTCGACCTCGCCCGACTCCGCGAATATCTCTTGAAG
>QHSB01000433.1 GCA_003220335.1 Candidatus Rokuibacteriota bacterium | reverse complement strand
GACGAAGGCGGCGGCGGCCGTCGCCACGCCCGGCCGGCGCCGCCGGACGCGGATGAGCACCGCCGCGAGCGCGACGACGACAACCGCGCTCGCCGCGAACCACGGCGTGAGCGTGGCGTAGTCGTAGGGCGCCTCGTAGAGCGGCGCCAGGCCGGTGGGCACCAGCGTCTTGGCCGCATAGAACACGAGCGCGTACGCCGCGAGGCCCAGGCGCTCGAACACGCCGAGCGTGTGTAGATCGCTGAGCGTGTCGACCGAGCGCTGGGCGAGGACGGCCACCACGGACGCCGCCACGCTCAGCCCGACGAACGGGAGCTTCTCGAGCCACACCTCGCGGCGCGTCCACCGCCAGGGCCCGATCCGCCGCAGCGGATAGACGTCGAGGAGCAGGAGCACGAGGGGCAGCGTCACCGCCATCGCCTTGGACAGGAACGCGAGCGCGGCGAGGGCGACCGCCGCCCAGTACCAGCGCGGCCGCGCGGCCCCTGCCCCCTCCACCGCGCGGAGGTAGCACAGGATGGCGAGGAGGAAGAACACGCCGCAGAGCACGTCGCGCCGCTCGGTGATCCACGCCACCGACTCGACGCGCAGCGGGTGGACGGCGAAGAGCAGCGCGGCCACCGCGGCCGCGAAGCGGTGGGCCGCTCGCGGCTCCGGCCCGACGGCGGCGGCGGCCAGCACGCGCAGCGCCACGACATAGGCGACGGCGGCGGCGAGGGCGTGCAGCAGGACGTTCACGGCGTGATAGCCGGTCGGCCGCATACCCCAGAGCACGTAGTCGAGCCCGTGCGTCAGCCACGTCAGCGGCATGTAGTGGCCGGACATCGCGGTGAACATCCACGCGAGCTGCGCGCCGCCGAGCCCGCGGTAGTAGGGATTGCCGAGGAAGTACGTGTCGTCGTCCCAGGCGACGAAGCCGGCGCGCAGCGCGGGGAAGAACACGACGACCACGAGCTCGGCCACGAGCAGGGCCACCAGCCCATCGCTCAGCCAGGCGAAGGGCGGCGCCGCCGGCGCGTCGCGGCGGGTGGCGGGCGTCACCGCCCGATCATCGCATGAGACTCGGCAGCCAGAGCGACAGCCAGGGAAACGCCACCAGGATGGCCAGGCGCACGACGTCGGCCCACATGAAGGGCAGCACGCCGCTGAAGATGGTGGCCGTGCTCACCTGGGGGATCAGCGTGCGCAGCACGAACATGTTCATGCCGACGGGCGGGCTGATGAGACCGATCTCGACCACGCAGACGATGATGATGCCGAACCACACCGGGTCGAAGCCCAGGTGCACGATGACCGGGAAGAACACCGGGATGGTGAGCAGGATCATCGACAGCTCTTCCATGGCCGTGCCGAGCACGACGTAGACGGCGCAGATGGCCGCCACCACCACGGTGGGGCGCACGTTGAAGTGTGTGACCCACGCCTTGAGGTCGTTGGGCATCGTCGTGATGTTGACGAACTCCGCGAAGATCAGCGCGCCGATCAGGATCATGAACAGCATCGACGTCGTGCGCGCAGACTCCAGCAGCGCCGCGTAGAGCGTGCGCCAGGTGAGCGCGCGGCGCCAGAGCGCGAAGATCATCGCCCCGAAGGCGCCCATGGCCGCGCCCTCGGTGGCCGTGAAGAAGCCGACGTAGATGCCGCCCATGACGAAGACGAAGAGGGCGGCCACCGCCCACACGTCCTTCAGCGCGCGGAACCGCTCGCGCCAGGACGAGCGCCCGCCCGGCGGCCCCGACCGCGGATCGCGCCACGTCATGTACTGCACGGCGCCGCACAACAAGATGGCGCCGACGATGCCCGGGATGATGCCGGCCGCGAACAGCTTGCCGATGTTGGTCTCGGTGAAGATGCCGTAGATGACCATGATGGTCGAGGGCGGGATCATGATGCCGAGGGTGCCGCCGCCCGCCACCACGCCGGCGGCGAGGCGATCGGAGTATCCGAACTTCTTCATCGACGGATACGCCACCTTCGCGAAGGTGGCCGCGGTGGCGATGGACGAGCCGCAGATCCCCCCGAAGCCCGCCGAGGCCCAGATGGTGGCCATGGCCAGCCCGCCGCGCAGGTGGCCGATGAAGGCGTAGGCGGCGCGGAACAGCTCCTGCGACATGCCGGCGCGCGTCACGAAGTTGCCCATCAGGATGAAGAGCGGCACCACGGACAGCGTGTAATTGCGTCCCGTCTCGTAGAGCTTGGTCTGCGTCATCGCGAACGCCACCGTCCAGTTCCAGTCGCGCATATAGGCGTAGCCGGCGATGCCCACGATGGCCATGGCGAAGGAGATGGGCACGCGCAGGCAGCAGAGCAGCATCATCAGGGTGAGGCCGACCAGCCCCTCGATCACCGGCGCTCCACGACCTTGTGCAGGTGGATCACGCCGGCGAGCGCGAGGGTGGCCGCCATGAAGTACACGAAGGGGCCGTAGACGACGCGGAGCACGTCGGTGGCGTCGCGATAGGCCCAGATGCGGTCGGCCTTGAGCCAGGTGAGCCACGCCATCAGGAACATGAAGGCCGCGCTCGTCGCCTGCACGGCGCGCTCGAGCGCGCGCCGCCCGCGCGGGCCGAGGACGCGGTCGATGAAGTCCATGACGGCGTGCTCGTCGGAGAACGACACGAGCGGGAGCCCCGCGAAGATCAGCACGACCAGCATCAGCTCGGTGATCTCGAAGGCGCCGCGCACCGGGCGGCTGAAGACGTAGCGCGCGACGACGTCGACCACCGTCAGCAGCATCATGGCCAGGAGGATCACGGACGCCGCGACGCCGAGAAACGCGTCGGCGCGCCGCTTCCACGCCTCCTCGGCTAGAGGCACGGAAGAACGCTCGTCGAGAACAGCAGGGTACCGTCGGGGCGGGGCGCGTCGGCGAAGTTCACGGTGAGGCGGTGCGCGCCCTGGCGGACGATGCGCTGCAGCGTCTCTGTCACCTGCGCCGGTGTGCCGGCCAGTCGGATGTCGGCCATGGGCCGGATGTGCGGCGCCGTCTTGAGCCGCTCGACCTCGGCGTCGGTCTCGGCGATCAGGATCCC
>QHSB01000057.1 GCA_003220335.1 Candidatus Rokuibacteriota bacterium | reverse complement strand
TCGCCTCGAGCCCGCCGAACGGCCGGCCGAAGGCGCGCGTGTGGATCATGCGCGGCTCGCGGTTGACCATGGTGACGCGTCCGGTCTCCGTCATGCCCCAGGCCTCGATCAGCGGAACGCCGAAGCGCTTCTCGAACGCCTCGTGCAGCTCGGGCTCGACGCCGGCGCCGATGCCGAACTTCACCGTGTGCTGTCGCTCTTCCGGCACGACGGGCTGGTTCAGCAGCATCGGCGGCATCACGCCGAGGTAATGCACGATGGTCGGCCGCGTCGCCACGACATCCTTCCACCATCGCGTGGGGCTGAAGCGCTCGGGCAGGATCAGGCAATTGGCGGTGAGCATCACGCACGTCGCCGTGAGCGCCTGGCTGTTCATGTGGTAGAGCGGCAGCGGGTTGAGGATGCGATCGCGGCCGTGCTCGATGACGACGAGGCCGCCCATGTCGCGGTACCAGGCGCCGGCGTTCAGGTAGTAGAGGTTCGTCAGGACGCAGCCCTTCGGGCGTCCCGTCGTGCCCGACGTGTAGAGCAGGCTGCACTCCGTGTCGAGGCCCGGCTCACCGCCCTTCGGCGCCACGCGCGGCATCGGCAGCGTCGCCGGCCACGCCTCGGCATTCACCACGGGCAGCGGGTGCTCGCGCTCGCGCGCGACGGCCTCGAGGTCGGCCACGCGGGCGGCGATGACGACGGCGACGTCTGCGTCCGAGTGCTGCATCTGGTAGAGCACTTCGTCGTGCCGGTGCTCCGGATTGATCGGCACGATGCTGCAGCCCAGCGCGTTGAGCGCCAGGTAGTGGAAGAAGAACTCCGGACGGTTCTCCAGCAACAGGGCCACGCGGTGGCCGTGGCCGTAGCCGGCCGCGGCGTACGCGGCGCGCAGCCGCTCGACCTCGGCGCTCGCCTGCGCGTACGTGTACTCGACGCCGGCCGGATGGTAGGCGCGGTGGGGTGCCGGCGGGGCGCAGAGAAAGGCGTGGTCGGGCGCTGCCGCGGCCGTCCCGGCGAAGACGTCGTAGACGGTCTTCATCGACGCGCTGATTCTAGCGCGAAGAGGCGGGAGCCGCGCGAGTCGTCGGCATGGGAATCGGCTCAGACGCCTTCGGCCGGCACGCTGCCGGCTGCTTTGCTAGGATCACCCGCGGCACTTATGAGTGTGTCGAGAGGAGACGCCATGCCCGCCTATCTGATCGCCAACGTCAACGTCCAGGATCCCGCGACCTTCGAGGAGTACCGCAAGCAGGTGCCCGCGACGATCGCCAAGCATGGGGGCCGCTATCTCGTACGCGGAGGCCGCGTCGAGCGCCTGGAAGGCGCGTGGAATCCGACGCGCCTGGTGGTGCTGGAGTTCCCGTCGATGGAGCAGGCGCGCCGCTGGTACGACTCCGACGACTACGGCGCGCCCAAAGCCCTGCGGATGAAGTGCGCGGTGACGGACGCCATCTTCGTCGAAGGGGCCTGACGTCTACTACGAGCGTCGCGGCCGGGGTGCGGCCGCCGCCCCGGCCATCGTGTTCCTGCACGGCCTCGGCTCCTGCGCCGACGACTGGACCTGGCAGGTCCCCGCGTTCGAGCGCGACCACCGGCTGCTCCTCGTCGATCTTCCCGGTCACTACCGCTCGCCGCTGCCGGCGGGCCGGCTGACCGTCGACACGATGGCGGACGCCGTCGGCGCGCTGCTGGCGCGCCTCGGCGAGCCGCCGGCGCACGTGGTGGGACTCTCGCTGGGCGGCTGCGTGGGCCTGGCGCTTGCGCTGCGCGAGCCGGAGCGTGTGAGGTCGCTCACGCTGGTCAACGCCGTCGCCCACCTGCGCCCGGCCGGCCCCACCGCCGCCCTGCGTCTGGTCGCGCGGCTGACGCTGCTGGCCACGGCGCCGATGTCGGCGGTGGCGGCGCTCGTGGCGCGTGGTCTCTTCCCCCGGCCCGAGCAGGCGGCGCTCTACGAGGCGGCGGCGCGCAGCCTCGCGCGCACCCCGCGGCGCGCGTATTGGGCCGGGCTGCGGGCGCTGGCGCGCTTCGACGTGAGAACGGCGCTGACTCGCGTGCGGTGCCCGACGCTGGTGATGGCGGGGGCGGACGACGCGACGGTGGCGCTCGACGTGAAGGAGTCGCTGGCGCGGGCGATCGCCGGCTCGCGCTGGGTGGTCATCCCGGACTCGGGCCACGCGACGAACGCCGACAACCCCGACGCCTTCAACGCCACGCTGCGCGAGTTCCTGACCGCCCGCTGACGCGGGGCCGCGCCGCCTGGCGGAGTACAATCGGCGCTCGTGTGGCTGCTCCTGGCACTTCCCGCCGCGCTGTTCCAGGTGCTGCGCAACGCCTCGATGAAGCGGCTCGGCCACGTGCTGGACGAGTACATCAACGTCTGGGGCCGGTTCACGTTCCTGCTGCCGTGGGCACTCGTCGCGTGCGTCGTCGTCGGCTTTCCCGCGGTCGAGCCGGGCTTCTACGGCTGGTGTCTGGCCTTCGGCGTCACGCAGACGCTCGCGACGCTGGCCCTGTCCAAGGCGCTGAAGCTCTCGGACATCTCGCTGGTGACGGCGCTGTGGAAGGTGAGCCTGCTGATCCTGCTCGGCATGGCCTGGGTCACGATCGGCGAGCGACCGAACGCGCTGGGAGTGGCGGGCGTGTTGCTGAGCGCGCTGGGCGTCTACCTGCTCAACATCCGGCGCGCCCGCGTGTCGCCGTGGGCGCCGCTCGTCGTGCTGGTGACCGATCCCGGCCAGCGTTACACGCTGCTGGCCGCGTTCTTCTACGCGCCCAGCGTCATCACCCTCAAGCAGGCGAGCCTCGCCTCGGACGCGGCGATGGGGACCCTCGGCTGCTACCTCGCGGCGAGTCTCATCGTGACCGCGCTCGCGCTGCGCACCTCGGCGCAACACTTCCGCGCGGTGCCGCGCTACTGGAAGGAGTTCGTCTCGCTCGGCCTCTTCGCCGCGCTGACGACGATCCTCCAGGCGAAGGCGTACACGATGACGCTGTCGTCGTACGTCGAGGCGGTCAAGCAGGTGGAGATTCTGTTCGCGATGGCCATCGGCGTCTTCGTGTTCGGCGAGGCGCAGCGCGTGCGCGAGTCCGCGGTGGGGGCCGTGGCGATGCTGATCGGCATGGTCCTCCTCGCGCTCGCTTCCTGATCCCGGCGGCATCGTGCTTGCCTCCTCCCGCCGCGATGGAGGAGGACCCATGCGCAGATTGGCCGTTCTTACAACGCTCGCGCTCATCCTCGCCGCTGCGGCGCCGTTGGCGGCGCAGGACAAGCAGGACAAGCAGACCAAGCAGGACAGCAAGGGCGGGCTCGGCGGGGTGCTCGACACCCTCGGCAACGTCCTCGGCACCGGCACCCAGAAGCTGCACGGCACGGTGGTTGCCAACGAGGGCGCGACGTTCGTGCTGCGCACGGACGATCGTCGGACCTATCGCGTGGATGCCGCCGCGATCGATCCCCAGAAAGTCAGCGCGCTGACGCCGGGCCAGACGATCTCGGTGACCGCGCACGGCGGCGGTCAGGCCGGTGTCCTGACGGCGACGGACGTCACGGCGGATCCGAAGGGCGGCGGCAAGGCGTTTCAAGCCGTGAGCGGCACCGTCCAGGAGGCGGGGCGCCAGCGCGTGCTGTTCAAGACGCGCGACGGGCTCGTGCTGCCGGTGGACGTCAGCAACATCAACGGCCTGCCGTATCTCGCGCCGAACCAGCCGGCGACGCTGTATTACGAGCAGGGCCCGCGGCAAGAGATCGTCGGCGTGTGGATCCAGCCGGGCACGGCCGGGGCGAGCGCGCCTTCGACGGGCGCACCGTCGGCGAGTGCGCCCTCCGCGAGCGTGCCGGCGGCGGCGCAGTCGCTCGAGGGTTCGGTCGAATCCGTCGGCGTGTCCGAGCTGAAGCTGCAGACCTCCGACGGTCGCTCGGTTGTCGTGGATACCTCCGGCGTCGATCGGCAAGCGCTTCGCGCGATCGGACCCGGCGATGCCGTGACCGTCATGGGCAAGAGCGGCGCTTCGCCGGACCGGTTCGTCGCTCAGTCGGTGCAACCCAAGCGCTGAGGCCGATAATTCGATGGCAAGTCCCTTGCTCCATACGGCGGCTAGGAGGGGTAACTATGCGTTCACTCAGAGCGATCGCAGTGATCGTGCTTCTCGTCGCCGTGGCGGGCTGCTCGGCTCAAATGGAGCCGGACCGCACGCTGCACGGTAGCTCGCCGTCCAACACGCTGGCGTCGCCGTCCACCTCGCGGGCGACGATCGCGGAAGGTGACGTCACGCGCGTCGACACGGGACAGCGCGTGATCGTGCTGAGCAACGGTCAGATGTACCAGGTCCCCGCGGACTCGATGGTGTACGTCAATGGCCAGCCGGTGGCGTGGACCACGGTCCAGCCCGGCTCGCACGTGATGTTGACCCAGGGCCAGCTCGTGGAGCTGCGTGACGGAAGCTACATGCTGGTGCAGACGCCAGGCACCGTCGTGACGACGCCGGGCGTGCGCCAGACGCTTTACGGTCGAGTCACGGACGTCGACCGGAACGAGATTCGCGTGAAGACCTCCGACGAGTCGTTCGAGGTGAAGCTGAAGGATCCGAAGTCGGCCGGCATCCGCAAGGGTGACAACGTGCAGATCGACCTGACGTTCACGCCGACGTCCCCCTCGGCGTTGCCTCGCAGGTAGTCGATCACCTGGGGGGCCCGTCCAGGGCCCCCCATTCTCTACCCCAGCGCCTGCTCCGCCTGCCGGAGCCGTCGCGACAGCGTGACGAGAATGCTCTGGGTCAGCTCGGGCGCCTCGCGCAGCAGCGTCGAGAAATCACGGCGCTTGATCACGAGCAGGCGCATCGGCGTATCGGCCACGACGGTCGCGGAGCGCGGCTCGCCGTCGAGGAGACTCATCTCACCGAAGTAGTCGCCGGGCTTGAGGCGCGTGCGCCGCCGCGCGGACAGCTCGACGTGCGCGGAACCGTCCATGATGAGGTAGAACTCGTTGCCGGGATCGCCCCGGCGCGCCAGCACGGTGCCCGCCGGCACCTCGATCACCTCGGTGATCTTGGCCACCGCCTTCAGCTGCTTGCGCGAGCACTCCTCGAGCAGCGTGACCTCTTCGAGGCGGGCGATCTTGTCGTCCTGGGTGACACGCCCCCCGAACGACCCCGACGGCGGCAGAGACGCGCGCAGGCTCTCCGGGATCGAGCCGTCGAGAATGCGGCTGATGAGCTCCATGGCGACCTCCCCCGGACAAGCGTACCGCGGGAGCGCCGCGAACGGCTAGGGCTGCAGCGCGTCGACGCGTTCGCGCAGGCGCCGCAGCACGGAATCGTACGATTCGGTCTGGAGCAGCCGGGTGAACTGCGCCTTGTAGCCGCCGACCATGCTCGTGCCCATCATACGGATGTCCCACACGCGCCAGCGCTCACCGTCCCGCACCATGGCGAAGTCGAGCGGCATGCCCGGGCCATCGGTCTTGACTACCTTCGCCTGCACGACGGCGCGGTCGCCGTCCACCGCGTCACCGGTGACGACGATCTTCTCACCCTCGTAACGGTCGAGGCTCTTGAGATACGCGCGATTCAGCAGCTCGCTGAAGAGGGTGACGAACGCACGCCGCTCGCCCTCGCCGAGCGTCTGCCAGTGCGCGCCGAGCGTTCGGCGGCCCATCTCGTCCCAGTCGATGAGCTCGTCCGTCACGCGACGGACGGCCTGCCGGCGCGGCCCGATCTGCGCGTCGCCTTTGAACTCGGGGTCGCCCAGGACGGCCAGCACGCGGTCGATCTGCGAGGCGAGCTGCTCGGCGGCAGGCCCGGCGAACGCCGGTAGGGGTGGAGCACCGAGCAGGAGTCCGAGCGAGAAGCCGATGATCACGGTGGTCGAGACGCGCGGCATGGGCGTCACCTCCACCGCGCAAAGGCTGCAAGGCGAGTGCCGCACTTTGATTTCAGGGAGTTACGGCACCGGAGTGGTAAAGGGTTGTCCGAGGTAGGGCTCCGAAGGCCGATCAGACTCGATGCGTTTGCACGGTCTCGCCGCTCGTTGTGATTTGGACAATTACGATTGACGCGTCGTCTCGAGTCGGTAATCATCGCGGCCACTCGGCAACTCGCGCGGTCCCGGTCCGAGGACCGGAATTTTTCTGGCCCGGAGCCCAACATGTTGAACATTGCCCGCCTCGCCGCCGCCCTGATGTCTCTCATCGCGTTGTTGCCGTCGCCGGCGTTCGCCCAGGCCACGAAGGCGGGCGTCGTCACGACGCTCGAGGGTCATGTCACCGTCACGCGCGTCACGCTGGCGCCGCAGCCACTCAAGTTCAAGGACGACCTCTTCGTCGACGACAAGGTGACGACGGGCGATCAGTCGATCGCGCGCATGCTGCTGGGCGGCAAGGCCGTGGTCACGGTGCAGGAGCGCTCCGCCCTGACGATCACGGAGGCGCCGGGCAAGGCCACCATCGATCTCCAGGCGGGCAAGATCGCGCTCGCCGTCGCCAAGGACAAGATGCGTCCGGGCGAGTCCATCGAGCTTCGTGCCGCGAACGCGGTGGCCGGCATCCGTGGCACCGTGGTCGTCGCGGAGGTCTCCAGCGCCGCGGCCCAAGCCGGCGGCGCCGTCGGCCCGACCGGGACGCTCTGGGTCCTGACGGGACAGATCGAGGCCTTCCTGGCCAACCAGCCGGGCAACGCCGTCCTGGTGAGCGCGCTCCAACAGTTCCGAGGTGGGAACGTTACCAACATCCTGCCCGGCCAGATGGCGCCGATCCTCCAGGGTCTCTCGACGGGCCGGCTGCCGCGCACGCAGGGTGGTGACGCCCAGGCGAAGGAGAACGGGGTCAACGCCGCGATCGCGCTCGCGAACTCATTCACCGGCGTCGGGTCGGTCGCGGGCAGCAACGTCGTGCCGCCGCCGCCGGTGGTCGTGACCGGCGCGCCGATCCTGCCGGGCAACATGCTCATCAAGCCACGGCCGCCGGCGTCACCGCCGGTAACGTCATCGCCGGTCATGCCGCCGCCGTCGTGCCGTGACCGCCGTCAGCACGACACCGCCCGCTGATCAATAGGACCAGGTCAGCGTGAGCGAGTAGACGTTGCGGGTGTAGTTGAAGACGGCGATGTTCGAGTTCGCGACGGTGTTCTGGTAGGCGAGCGCCAGCGACATCCTGGTCGGCTCGCCCAGGATTCTCGGTCCTTCGAACGGCGCTTCCGCTCGAACCGTATTGTTGTACTCCTCGTCCTGCCGCCATTTGCTGCCGGGGTCCGGGGTCGGCAGCAGGGAGTTCTTGTTGCCGTAGTCGCGCACGTGGACGTCGAAGTCGTAGGACAGCCGAAGCTGCGGCGCCGGGTTCCAGCTCGTGCGCAACGCCGCCGGCAGATCGAGCGTGTACTGCACACCGGCCAGGAAGCGGTGGCCGACGTAGCGGTAGTTGCGGCCCTGCGCGTCTTCCCAGTCGACCTGGTAGCCGGCCTTGACGAGGTGCTTGTCTCCGGCGAAGCGCAGCAGGTGCAGGATGCCCATCGTGTAGTTGTTGGCGTCGCGGAACTCGTCGTCGATCGGGCGCGGATTCGACTCGAAGAACTCCTTGTTCTGGAAGCGGAAGAACGACTGGGTCAGGTGGCCCATGTCGCGGACCGCGTCTGCCAACGTGTCGGAGGTGCCGGGCTCCTTCTCGACGAGGACGCCCGAGAGCGTCGCCGTGTTGCGGCTCAGGAATCGCGCTTCGCGCAGGTAGAGCATGTCCCACGCGTACGAGAGGGCGAACTGGGCCGGCATGTTGAACAGCACCGTCCTGTACGCGAAGGAGGTGTTCACCATGTGGTCGGTGATGTTGAACGACGTCAGGTCGTTGTAGTACGTGCCGAAGAACGAGTAGCCGAACGACGACTCGAAGCTGTCGCCCTCGCGGGGCACCCAGCCGAACAGCGGCCCGCGCAGCCACGTGTAGTCGAACCGGGCGTTGGCGGTCTCACCGTGGGAATCTTCTTTCTGCGTGCGCAGCGCCGGCACGAGCGGCTCGTGCGAGTTCGGCCCCGGTCGCACGATGACGTTGTCGTCGTAGAGCAAGCCGAGGCTGACCGATGCGCTCAGCCGGCGGCCCGCCTGCGCGGCGGTCTTGATCGTGTCGCGCAGGCGTTCGGCGGGCCCGGTCAGCGGCGAGCCGGGCGCCAGCTTCAGCGCCTGCTCGACTTCGGCCGAGGCCTGCGCGGGCAGGCCCAGCACGGCCAGCGAGAGCCCCGTGTAGAACTTCGTGAGCTGCTGCAGCTGTGGGTCGGTCGTACGGCCGCGCCGAAACGCCTCGAGGGCGCCGCGGTAGTCCTTCTTGCGATAGCGGATGAAGCCGACATAGTATCCGAGCCCATCGATCGTGGGATCGGCCTTGAACACGCGCTCGAACAGCGGCTCGGCCCGGTCGTACTGCTGCTGGGCGAAGTACGCCAGGGCGAGCTGGAAGGCGATGGAGTTGTCCTGCGGCGACTTGGTCTGGGCGCGGGCCAGGTACGCGACGGCCTGCTCGGGCCGGCGGAGCGCCATGTTGACGACGCCCATGTAGTAGAGCGCCTCCACGTGCTCGGGCTCGCGCTTGAGCGCCTCCTCGAGGTTGTGGATGGCGTCCTGATATTTCTTGTCGTCGAAGTCGAGGATGGCCTGCGCGACGTACACGTCGGCTTCGGTCGTCTGAGCGAAGGCCGCCACCGGGATCGAGCCGACGACCAGCGTGCTGACCAGCAGCCAGCTGAGGGCCTCACGCACGCGAAGTTTATAGCACGAAACGTGCGATCTGAAGCGCGATTCAGCCGATTTCGGGACGCTTGCCGTAGGCCGCGCGCACCTCGGTCTTGATGCCGCCGCGGACGTTGAAATCGCCCGTCACCTCGGCCCACCGGGGACGGATCGCGGCCACCAGATCGTCGAGGATCCGGTTGGTCACGTCCTCGTGGAAGGCGCCTTCGTCGCGATAGGACCAGATGTAGAGCTTCAGCGACTTCAGCTCGACCAGGTGCTGGTCGGGCACGTAGCGGATCCGGATGGTCGCGAAGTCCGGCTGCCCCGTGATGGGACACAGGCAGGTGAACTCGGGGAGCGCCATCGCGACCTCGTAGTCACGGTCGGGGTGCGGGTTCGCCACCGCCTCCAGCGTCCGCGCGGGCTTGGTGGGCATGGCCGATTGTACCGTCAACGCGCCGTCAGTCCGATGCCCACGGCCACGGCGACGCAGGCCAGGAGGAGATCGCCCGTCAGGCGATCGCCGGCGACGAGCGCGGCGATCACGACCCCGAAGATCGGCTGGGTGAGGAAGAAGCCCGCGAGGCTCGACGGTCGGTAGCGGCCCAGCAGCCAGAGGTTCGCGACGAAGTTGAATCCCGCGATGAGAGCGCCCTGGTAGGCGAGTGCGCCGGCCAGCCGCAGTGTCCACGCCGTCGGCGTGTGCTCGATGAGCGCGGAGGCCACGACGAAGACGGCCGAGCCGACCGTCGCCTGCGCCAGCAACAGCTTGACCGGGTCGAGCTGCCGAACGATACGGGCGAGATAGACGGTGCGCTCGGCCAGCACGAAGCCACTCACGAGCATGATCGCGTCGCCCAGCAGGCTCGACGGGCCCGACGAGGCCTGACGCGCGAAGAGCACGACGATCCCGGCATAGGCGACGGCGACACCCGCAACCTTCCGGAGCGTGAGCCGGTCGCCCGGGATGAGGAAATGCGACAGCACGACCGTGTGCACGGCGTAGAGGTTGAGGATGATCGCCGAGTGCGCCGCGCTCGTCAGCGAGGTGCCGACGTTCATGCTGCCGATCTGGGCGACGAAGAGGAGGGTCACCACCAGCAGCGGTCGCACCTCCGAGCGCCGCAGCCGGAAGCCCGCGAAGCGGCCGGTCACCCACGCCCAGAGCACGATCACGACGCCGCCGACGACGAAGCGCATCCACGCCAGGCGCAACGGCGGCGCGTCCTCGAGCCCCAGCTTGATCGCCACGGGATTGCCGCCCCAGAAGAGCGACAGCAGGAGCGCGAGCAGCGCGGCGGACAGATCGAGGTCTCGGCGTTCGGTCACGGGCGCTCCACTATAATCGAGCGTATGAAGATCGGGCTCGTCGGTCTCCCCAAGAGCGGCAAGACGACACTGTTCAACCTGCTCACCGGATCCTCCGTCGCCACCGCGCGCTACGACACCGGCCGCGCCGAGCTGCACACCGGCGTCGCGCGGGTGCCCGATCCGCGCGTGGACGTGCTGCGCTCACTGTTCAACCCGAAGAAGACGACGTACGCGAGCTTCGAGGTCGTGGACCTGGCCGGCATCGCCAAGGGCGAGCGCGCCGGGCTGGAGACCAAGGAGTTCCGCAACGCCGACGCGCTGCTGCATGTGGTGCGCGCGTTTGCCGACGAGGCCCTGGGTGCCGCCGATCCCCGGCGCGACATCGGGGACCTCGAGACCGAGCTGCTCCTGGCAGACCTCGAGGTCGTGGAGCGGCGCCTCGAGCGGCTGGAAGCCTCGATCGGCAAGCAGCGCAAGGAGCCCGAGATCAAGGAGCGCGACCTCCTCGTCCGAATCAAGGCGGGGCTGGAGTCGGAGCGCCCGCTGCGCGCCGAGACGCTCACGGCGGACGAGGACAAGCTGCTCCGCGGCTTCACGTTCCTCAGCGCGAAGCCGATCTTCCACATCGTCAACCTCGACGAGAAGGCGATCGCCGACGGCGAGCGGGTGGTGGAGGGCTTGCGTGGCACGGCTCGGCGCGTCCGTACGAGCCTGGGCTGGGTCTCCGCCGTCATCGAGACGGAAATCGCGCGGCTGGAGGGCGAGGAGCAGCAGGCGTTCCTGGCGGACCTCGGCCTGGCCGAGCCCGCCATCCGGCGGGTGCTACGCGAGTGCTACGCGCTGCTCGGGCTCGTCTCCTTTTTCACCGTGGGCGAGGACGAGGTGCGAGCCTGGCCGATCCCGGAGGGCACGCGCGCGCAGGACGCCGCCGGGGTGGTTCACTCGGACATCGCGCGCGGCTTCATCCGCGCCGAAGTGAATGGCTACGACGAGCTCGTGGCCGCCGGGGGCGCCTTTGCGGACCTCCGGGCCAAGGGACAGCTCAGGCTCGAGGGCAAGGACTACATCGTTCGCGACGGGGAGGTCTGTCACTTTCGGTTCAACGTCGCCAAATAGCCACAACGCCCGTCTCGACTGGCGAAAAGTTTCGCCGGTCACGGTAGAGCGTTGCTTCGCCTTCCACTCTTTACACGACGAGTCCGCCGCTGCCTGATGGCACGGAGAATGCGGCGGTGGGAAGTATGAGCCTTGGGTTTGTGTTTGCGGCGTGCGCCTTCGCCCTTGTCCTGGGCTGCGCGGTCGCCTGCGTCGATCGGTGGCGGGAAGCGCGCCTGGCGACGTCCCGGCCCCGGCCGGGTGTCCAGCGCGACGTGAAGAGGGCGGAGCCGGCGAGGCATCGCCGCGCGGCCTAGAGCTCGGGCTTCAGGCCCGGGATCGGTTTGAGGGGGCCGCCCAGCGCCTTCACCACCGCCGCCACGTTCGCATCCTGGGTGTTGGCCATCAGCACACATCCCGGGCCTACGATTAGTCCCCGCCCGGTCATCTGCGACACCGCGTCCTTTGCCTCCGCGGCGGCCGCGTCGGGCGTTCCCTCGAGCAGCGTCCGCCACTGATCGAGCCCGCCGCAGACGGCGCCGCCGACCCGGGCCGCGCCGAACGACCGTGGCCGGAGCGCTTCCAGCACCCGCCGGTCCCACGGCTCGCCGAAGCGCGCGTAGGTCTCTTCGTCGACCACGCTGCCGCTGGCCGCCTGGATCGAGTAGAAGATGCCGCCAATTCCCTCCGCCAGCGCCAGCTCGTTGAAGCGCAGCACGGTCTCGCCGATGGCGTCCACGGCGCCCGCGACCGCGTCGGGCCGCTCGCGCAGATCGGTGGCGAGGCGGTCGCCCGAGAGCTTGCGCGCGATCGAGAGCGGCGAGAAGACCGTCGCCAGCACCGGGGCGTCGCCAATCCGCCGGTCGAAGCCCAGGCGTACGATCGTCTCGAGCTGCTCGACCCATCCCTCGGCGCCGGCGGGATCGAGCCGCCGGATGCGCTTCCAGTCGTCCCCAGTCTTCACCGCGCACGACGCGCACGGCCGGTTGCCCGTCGGCAGCACCTGCTCGGACTCGACGCAGCCCCAGGCCTCCACGCAATAGCCGCCGCGCGGCGTGATCTTCAGGAAGTCCGAGCCGTAGTGGTCGTGGAAGCGGAGCGTCGCCTGGGCGAGGCCGGCCGGCGAGCGATCGACGGCCGGAAAGTGGCGCCAGACGGCGTAGGGCACCCGGTCCACCGGCGCGCGCTCGATCGCGGCGCTGATCCGCTCGCGTCGCGTCATCTGCTTCATGACGTCACGCACCCTTCGGTCAGGACGGGCGCGCCGTCGGGGCCGACGGCGTCGAAGGCGATGCCGCACGGGCGCGGGGCGCGGCCGCGGACCGTCAGGCGCGAGGGCAGCGTGACCATGCCCGTGAAGCGCACGCCGACGCCCCGCACTCGGCTCGGGTCGCCGTCGAGGTCGCGGGCGACGACGCGGGAGACGGCCAGCGCCAGCGTGGCGGTACCGTGCAGGATGATGGCGGGCAGGCCCGCGGCCTGCGCGAGCGCTGCATCCGTGTGGATCGGATTATAGATGCGCGCGCACTCCGTGTAGACATGCGCCATCTGCACCGGGATCTCGACCGGCGTCTGCCAGCGGATGGCGCCGTCCACGGTCGCCGCCGCGAGCGGGGCCGCCGGCGCCACCTCGGCGCCCCGCAGCTCGATGCCGCGGTAGATCGAGCCATGGTCGGTCGTCGTGACGGCGACGCCGGTGCGGTCCGTGGTCGAGAACCGGATGACGACGAGGGTTCCGGCGCGCAGCGTCTGGACGCTCACGACGCTCGCCCTGGCGCGCAGCCCCTCGCCCGCCCGCGGCGCCCGGTGAACGACGAGGTTGTGAAAGGCGTGAACGCCCCGCTGGGCGACCGTCTCGTCCATCGTCTTCGCACGCAACGCCTGGGCGAGCGGCCACTCGTAGCAGACGGGGAACAGGGGATGCGCCACGGGCCCGCCGGGCGCCCGCGTGTCGTAGTAGCGCGGATCGGTCTCGCCGAGCGCCGCCGCGTAGGCCATGAGCCAGCGCGCGTCCACGGTGACCGCGGTGGGGCCCACCTTCTGGCCGGCGAGCCGGGCGGTGTCGAGCGTCGGCGTCGCCATCAGCCGCGCGGGAAGTTCATGGCGTCGACGAAGAGCTGCTCGAAGTCGGGATGGGCGGCCAGCGAGACGTGCTCGATGCGCGAGGCGATGGTGTCGGCGCGCGCCCGCTCGGCCTCGGACAGCAGGCAGAGCTGGGCCCCGAGCGACGCCGCGTTGCCGACGTAGCGCACGCGGCCGACGGGCAGGGCGGGGATGAGGCCGATCCGGATCGCGCTGAGGATCGACAGGTAGTTGCCGAAGCCGCCGGCCAGCAACAGCTCCTCGACGCGCTCGAGCGGCACCGCCGCGACGTGCAGCAGCATCGCGATGCCGGAGGCGATGGCGCCCTTGGCGAGCTGGACCTGCCGCACGTCGTCCTGGGTGAGCACGATCTCGGCGCGCGCACCCGCCTCGCCCGGTCGCAGCACGACGAAGACGCGCTCCTCGCCCCGCATCGCCACGCGGCCGCGCAGCGCGGGCGGCAGGCTGTCGCGCGCCTCGACCTGGATGAGGCCGGTCCAGTCGATGACGCCGGCGGCCAGCAGCCCGGCGAGCAGATCGATGAGCCCGGAGCCGCAGATGCCGAGCGCGGGTGTCTCGCCGATGGTGTGGATGTGGACGTCGTGATCGATCGTGACCTTGTCGATCGCGCCCTGAGCCCCGCGCATGCCGTGGCGGATCTGCGCGCCTTCCAGCGCGGGGCCGGCGGGCGCCGAGCAGGCGAGCAGGCGCTCGCGCGAGCCGAGCAGGACCTCCCCGTTGGTGCCGATGTCGACAGCCACGCGCAGCGCGGGCGAGTCGGCCAGCCGCGTCGCGAGCGCGACCGCGACGGCGTCGGCGCCGACGAACCCGGCGACGAGGGGGAGCAGACAGACGCGCGCCTCGGGGGCGATCTTCAGGGGCAGCTCGCGCGCGGGCAGGACCGCGGCGTGCCGCATCACCGGCGCGTAGGGCGCCAGGCCGACGTGGGAGGGATCGATGCCGAGCAGGAGATGGTGCATGCAGGTGTTGCCGACCACGACCGCCTTGTAGATCCACTTCGGCAGCACGCCCGAGGTGCGGCACACCTCGGCCACGTGCTGGTTCAGCAGGCCGACGATCCGCGTCTGGAGCTTGCGGAGGTTGGTCGGATTGAACTGCGCGAACGCGATGCGGGACATGAGATCGCCACCGAAGACCGCTTGCGGATTCAGGCTCGACACCGACGCCAGCTGCTCGCCGGACTCGAGCTCGATCAGCGTGGTAACCACGCTCGTGGTGCCGACGTCGATGGCGAGGCCGAACTTCATGGCCGTCGTGTCGCCGCGCTCGACGGCGACGACCGTTCGGGCGGCGCCGGCGGGCCCGCTGCCGGAGACAAAGGTGGTGACGGTGACGCCGGCCGGATCGTCGCGCAGCGCCTGCGGCAGCCCCGCCAGCACGCTCGGCCCCACGCTCTCGGGCGCGACGCCGATGGCGGCCGCGAGCTGCTCGAGGTCGGACGTCTGGTGGTGCTCTTCGCGCGGCAGCGAGACCTTCACCAGCTCCTTGGCGATCCCGGCGTCGATGCGCACGCCGAGTCCGCCGACGCCGGGCCCCGCGCCCAGAATCTGGAACGCCTGCTCGTCGAGCGGCGGCGCGACCTGGACGGTGATGGGCTCGGTGACCGTGCACTGGCAGGAGAGCCGGTAGCCCTCACGCACGAGGTCGTCGCCGAGCTGGATCTCGTCCATGATCGTGGGCGGCGGGATCGTGCCCTCGATGAACTTGACGCGGCAGGAGGTGCAGCGGCCCCGGCCGCCGCAGGTGGCGGTGACGTCCACGCCGCCGTCGTGCGCCGCCGTGAGGATGCTGGTGCCGGCCGCGACGGTCAGCACGCGGCGCGGCCGGGCATCACCCGGCTGCGTCAGGATGACGAGCGAGACGGGCATTCGCCGTTATTGTACGCGCGCCCGCGCTACTGCGTGATCTCGAACTCGACGCGGCCCGTGCCCTCGCCCTCGACGGCCGGTGGCGCCGTCTGCGCGGTGAGGCGGCCGGCGTCGACGCCGTGCGCGACGAGCGCGTCGCGCACCGCCGCCACCCGCCGCTCGGCCAGCGCCGCCTCGGCGGCGGCCGGCGCGCGGTCTTCGGCGGCCAGGGCCGCGAGCAGGTCGTCGAGGGCCGCCGGCGGCTCGCGCTTGGGGAACCGGCGGGTGAACAGTCGCGCCGCCTGCTGCCGCAGCGCCTCCTCGCCGCCGTCCTTCGCCCTGGCCTGCAACCGCTCGCGCAGCGCCTCGCGCTTGAGCGGCTCGACGTCGGCCACCGTCAGCACGGGGCGGAGCCGCAGACGGATCGCCGGCTTGTCGCGCAGGAACGTGGCGAGGCGGTCGAGGTGCTCGGTCATGCCGGGGGCGGGCGTGACGGCGCCGCTCACGAAGGTGACGGGATTCACGCTGAGCGACTCGATCCGGGAGTCCTCGGTGACGAAGAGCTTGCCGATGAGCGCGAAGGGCAGGCCGACCGTCTTGAAGGCAAGCCCGCGCAGCGCGCTCCAGATCGCGTCGCCGAGGTCGAACTGCGGCGACGACAGGCGACCATGGACCGGCAGCGAGAGCTCGACGTGGCCGTGGCTGTCCTTGAGCAGCGAGACGAAGGTGTCGAGGGGCAGGCCGATCGGCCACTTCGGCGGCTTGGCGGGCGTCTGGGAACGCCGGACCTCGAGGCCATCGACGCCGACGTCGTTGGTGGCGTCCAGCTCGTCGCCCTCGATCTGGTAGTGCGCGGCGAGCGTCAGCCGCCCCTGACGCGCGGTCCAGCCGAAGAGTGTCTCGAGATACGCGTTGGCGCGCGGCCCCGCATAGCCACCGAGCGTGAAGAGGACGTCCACTCCCAGCGGCGCGCCGACGGTGCCGAGCTCGCCGCTCATGGAGAGCGGGGCGCTCGGCCCGAGCGTTGCGCGGAGCGCGGTGCGCGCCTTGTCGGTCGGCGTGTTGCCCACGCCCATCATCGTGAGGTTCACCGCCGACAGCTCTTCGGCGAAATCGGGATCGGTCATGCGATCCACGAACCGGCCGAAGCCGTCCGTGAGCGCGAGCGTCCCGAGGGAGAAGCGCAGCGGCTCGGTCGGCTCGCGCGGCCCGGGGTCGCGGGCGGCGACCGGCGTCGGCGCTGCCGCCCGCGCGCGCGGCGTGAGCAGGTCGACGAGCGGGAATCGCCCCGAAGCCTCGCGCTCGAAGAGCACCCACGGCTTCTCGATCTCCACGCGCGTCACCCGCACGCCGCCGGGCCACTGCACGTCCACGCCGTCGGCGCGCGCGCGGCCCGCCGTGAGCAGCTGCCGGTTGGCGTCACCGATGCCGAGCTCTTTGACGGCGGCGCCGCCGCGCACCGAGAGCGTGAAGGGATCGAAGCGCGCGCTGATCTGCGCCTCGCCGTCGACGCTGCCGCTCACCCGCGCGCCGATGGGCAGGTACGGTTGCGCGGGTGAGAGCGCCACGTCGGCGAGCGTCATACGCACGTCCATGCGCGAAGGATCGACCTGAAAGGTGCCGCGGCCCTCGACCCGGCCCCCGCGCGGCATGGGGGTGGCCACCACGACCTCGGCGGGCATCTTCACGGGCCACGTGAAGTCGCGGACTTCGAGCCGCGAGCCGCGAACCTGAAAGCGCGCGGCCGGCTCGACGGAGTCGTCCACGATATTGGTGCCGCCGTCCTCGAAGAGCGCGTGACGGACCACGACCTCGGGGCGGAGCGCCGCCTCGGTCGGGGACGACGCGGAGTCCCGGGCGGCGCCCGCCGCGGGCGTGGCGCGCGGCTGTGCGGCGAGCGCGGCGCGCAGCGACAGTTGGCCCCGCTCGTCGCGATCCACCAGCGCCCACGGTTTGCTCACACGCAGGTCATCGACCGAGATCCGTGCGGGCGCCCGATAATCCACGCCCGTCGCGTCGATGCGCGCCACGGTCAGGAGCTCACGCTCGCCGTCGACGAGCGCGGCGTCGGCGACGCCGACGGTGCCGCGCACCCGCATGCGCGGCGGCTCGAGCCGCCCGCGCACGTCGAGGTCGGCGGCGACGCGTCCCCGGACGCGGCCCCGGAACGGCAGGTATGGCTGCGCCTGCGCAACGTCCAGGTTCTTGGCGCTGACCTTCACGCGTACCACGCGCTGGTCCAGCTCGCCGTTACCGGCCACCGTGACCGTGCCACCGCCGGGCAGCGTGGCCTCGAGCGCGATCTGCGCGGGGCCGCGCGCCGGCCACCCGGCGTTCTTCACGCTGAGGCCGATCGCGCTCACCGCGACCTTCGCCGCCGGCGTGAGGGTGCCGTCGATCAGCGTGAGCGCGCCGTTCTGGACGCGCAGCTCACCGATCGTCACGTCCGTCTTCGGCTTCGGTTGGCCCTCGGCGGGAGTGGGGTCTCCGGGAGCGGCCTGCCGCGTGAAGAGGCTCGGCAGCGTGAGCGTGCCCGCCGCGTCGCGCTCCACGGTGGCCCAGGGGTTCCGGAGATTCAGGAAGCCGATGGTCAGGCGTGCCGGCCACTCGTAGTCGATACGGCTGGCGTCCAGGCGTTCCACGCCCAGCGGCGGTTGGCCGGGACGCGCCGGGTCCGTGACGACCAGACGCGTGGCGCCGGCCGAGCCGGTGATCCCCAGCCGCAGCCGCTTGTTCTCGAGCGAAGCGACGACGCGTGCGTCGACGTCGGCGATGCCGCCCAGGGCGCCGGCCAGCCGCGCGTAGCGGTTCGCGAGATCGACGGGCAGCCGGAGCGCGCGCACCGTGAGGTCGGCGTGCGGGGGGGCGCTGGTGATGGTCCCGCGCACGTCGAGGCCGGCGCCGCCGGGCAGCCCACCGCTGAAGAGCACGCGCCCGGGACGCCGTGACGGCCACGTGAGGTCCTCGGTCACGAGCCGCGTGTTGCTGAAGGCGTAGCGGAGCGGCGGATCGTAGAGGGCCTCGACGACGGCGAGGTCTCCCTCGGCCTCGGCGCGGGCGACGGAGAAATCGCCGGCTTTGACGGCGAGATCGTTCAGCGTGATCGTGATCTCCGGCGAGGTCGCGAAGGCTCCGTCCTGACCGCGGCGGTGCAGGACGACGTTGCGCACGCGGGCGCCGGCGCTGACCAGGGTGCCCTCGGCCGAGTCGTGCACGACAGTGAGGCCGGCGGCGAGGATGCCGCGCTCGGGCAGCACGGCCGCGTCGCCGGGCAGATAGAGGCGCAGCAATCCCAAATCCACGTTGGCGGCGCTGACGTGGGCGCGCAGGTGGAGCGGCGCCAGCCGAAGGTCTTCGACGTGCACGTGCAGCGGCGCGCCCGCGACGACGCTCTGGAACTCGAGACTGCCGCCGGCGTTCGTGGTCGAGAGCGCGCGGCCCTCCACGCCGATCCGCTCGACGCCCCACGTGCGTGCGGGTGAGAGGGTGCGGTCCTCGAAGAACAGCGCGCTGTCGGCGATGCGCAGGCGGTCGATGGTGACGGGCGCGCGCGCCGGCGGCTGGGCCGGCCGCTCGAGCAGATCCGAGATATTGAAGCGCGTCGGCGACAGGCGGATCACGCGGATCTCCGTGCCCGCGATCGCCAGGTCCTCGATCCAGACGTGCAGTCGCCACAGGGAACGCCGGTGGATGCGGCCCTCGATCCGGGCGACCTTCGCGAGGGTGCCGGTCCCCTCCTGCTCGGCCACGCGCACGCCGTGGAACGCCACGTGCCCGGTCAGCAGGCTGAGCTCGACACGATCGATCGAGACGCGGCGGCGGGTGAGGCTCTCCAGCCGCGAGATGGCGGCGTAGCGGACGATCTCGGGCGCGAAGGACAAGACCGCCACGCTCACCGACGCGAGCGTGACGAAGACGATCAGAACGATCAGCCAGACGGTGCGGCGTCGGATCACGAGCGCGGCCTTTCGATCCCCAGCATACCGCGTTAGACTGCGCGCCATGGACGACGTATTCGACCTCGACACGCTACGCGCCGCCGCGCGCCTCGCCGGCTTCGCGTGGAGCGACGCGGAGCTGGAGGCTCTCCGGCCCGCGATCCAGGCGTCGCTGAGGCTGCTCGCCACCCTCGAGGCGGTCCCGCTCGGGGCCGTCGAGCCCACCACGCAATACCGGATCCTGTGAGCGCCGGGCTCGCGTTCATCCCGGTCACCGACCTGGCGCGCATGATCGCGTCGAAGGCGGTGTCGCCCGTCGAGGTGGTGCGCGCGCACCTGGAGCGGATCACCGCGCTCGATCGGACGCTGCGAGCGTACCTCACGGTGTGCGACGAGGCTGCGCTGGCCGCCGCGCGCGCCGCGGAGAGCGCGCTCGTCGCCGGCCGGCCCGCGGGACCGCTGCACGGTGTGCCGATCGCCCTCAAGGACCTCTACGACACGGCGGGTGTGCGGACGACGGGCGGTTCGAAGATCCTGGCCGACCGCGTTCCCGAGGCGGACGCCACCGTCGTACGCCGGCTGCGCGAGGCGGGGGCGATCGTGCTCGGCAAGCTGCACATGGTGGAGTTCGCCTACGGCCCGGAGGGGCTCAACGCGCACCACGGCTCGCCGCGCAACCCGTGGGATGCCGCGGCCGAGCGCATGCCGGGTGGCTCATCGTCGGGCTCGGGCGTGGCGGTGGCGGCGGGACTGGCGCCGGCCGCCCTCGGCTCCGACACCGGCGGCTCGATCCGCATTCCCGCGTCGCTCTGCGGAATCACCGGGCTCAAGCCGACGTATGGTCGCGTCAGCCGAGCGGGCGTGCTGCCGCTGGCGTGGTCGATGGACCACGTGGGGCCGATGACGCGCACCGCCGCCGACTCGGCGCTCCTGCTCCGGGTGATGGCGGGTTACGACCCCGCCGACGCCTCGACGAGCGTGTTGCCCGTGCCGGACTATCTCGGCGCGCTCAGCGGCGACGTGAAGGGGCTGCGCGTGGGGCTGCTGCGCCGGTTCTTCCTGGAGTCCGCGACGCCGGAGGTCCGCGCGGCGGTGGAGACGGCTGCCCGCGCGCTCGAGAAGGCCGGTGCGATCGTCGACGAGGTCGCTCTGCCCGCCGTCGCGCACGTCGGCGCGGCGTCGTATGCGGTGGTGGCGTCCGAGGCGCTCGCGTATCACACGGGCTGGCTGAAATCGCGGCCCGGCGACTACGATCCGGAGGTCCGCACGCGCTTGCAGCTCGGCGCCTTCATCACCGGCGCCCACTACGTGCGCGGCCAGCAGGTACGCGCGCTCGTGCGCGGCGAGGTCGACGCCGCGCTGGCGCGGCGCGACGTGCTGCTGGCGCCCGCCACGCCGCTGACCGCCCCGCGGCTCGACGAGCGGCAGACGACGCTCGGTGACGGGCCGAGCGACGTGCGCGGCGCGCTGATCCGGCTGACGCGCCCGTTCAACTTCTCGGGTCATCCCGCGTGCGCCGTGCCGTGCGGCTTCGACACGGGCGGGCTGCCGATCGGCATGCAGATCGTCGGCCGGCCGTTCGACGAGGCGACCGTCCTGCGCGCGGCGGACGCCTACCAGCGCCTCACGGATTGGCACACCCGACGCCCCGTGCTAGCGTGAGCGGCCGGGAGGAGTGCCTGATGACGGATCCGAATCTCGATCGGCGGCTCGCGACGCTGGAGTCTCGCCTCGGACGCCTCGAACAGCTGCTGGGTACGCTCAACGATCGCCTCGAGATCGCACCGGGCGCGGGGGACACGAAGGCCTCCATCCAGACGTGGGTCACCGACTACGTGTCGATGCGGCTGCAGCAGCTGGTGCCGGAGACCTGCGAGCACCCGGAGGGCGAGGCGCCGGCGGTGGTCGAGGGACCCGTGCTGCCGGGCACGCGCGTCCGCTGCACCGACGAAGTCCTGCACCGCCTCGGCCGGATCCCCATTCCGTTCGTCCGCCAGATGGTGACGCAGAAGGTGGCCGAGAGCGCGCGCGCCGAGAGCGTCGGCGTCGTCGACGTTCCCTTCTTCGAGCGGGCCGCCACGTTCTGACAGTGCAAGCTTGCGGGAGAGGATCTCCTGAGCTACCAGCACTGGCAGCAGCACGTGATGGCCGGTCCCACCCTCTAGCCTGAGCGACGACGAGCCCGTCCGCCTTCCGATCGAAGACGCGCTGGACCTGCACTCGTTCCTGCCGCGCGACGTGCCCTCGGTGGTCGACGACTACCTCCGGGCGGCGCATGCGCGCGGCTTTCGCGAGGTGCGGCTGATCCACGGGCGCGGGATCGGGGTCCAGCGGGCGATCGTGCAGTCGCTTCTGCGCGAGCACCCGCTGGTGGCGCACTTCGCCGACGCGCCGGACGACCGCGGCGGCCGCGGCGCAACGCTCGTGACGCTGCGCTAGCTACTTCGCTTTCGTCCGCTCGGCGAGGTGGCGGAAGAGGAAGTCCTCGTCCGCCGGCGAAAGGTCGAAGCGCCGCGACGCCTCGTCGATCAGCTTCACCCGGTCCGACTTGGGGTTGTCGTGCAGCTGATCGTCGATCCACTTGACGGCCTGCTTGATCGGCGCCTCGCCCGCGCTCATGGGCGGCCTCCTATTTCTGCTCGCGCTCGAAGGTCGTCTTCCATTCCTTGTTTCGGTCCTCGATGTCGGGGATGTACTTGATGGTCGACCAGGCGGCGCGGGCGCGTCCGCGCATCGCGTACATCAGGGTCTCGCTGATCTCGTCCTCGGTGGCGCCGGCTTGCTTCGCAGCCGCGAAGCGTCCGGGCACTCAGGAGGTGCAGCCGGCGGCGGCCATCGCGGCCAGGGCCACCAGCTGCATCGTCTTGGGATCGAGGGCGCCTTCGCGGTAGTACAGCCCGGCGAACTCCTTCATTTCCTTGGCCATGGGTCCCTCCTGGTTCTGCGTGCGCCCATTATACGGGCCGCGTATACGGGCCGCGGAATTGGCCGATTCCGGGCCCCGCCAATTGGCCCTTGACGAGGCCTCGAAGTCGCAGAAAATGGCCCAGTAAGGAGGCCGCGTGCAGATCCCCCTCGATCGTGACAAGCCGGTGCCGCTGGCGCGCCAGATCCAGGCGCACCTGGAGCGGCTGATCGCCGGGCGTCTCCTCGCGCCCGGTGTGAAGCTGCCGGCCACGCGCGAGCTGGCGCACTCGCTCGGCGTGAACCGCGCGACGGTGGCGCTCGCGTACGAGGAGCTGGTCGCCGCCGGCTGGGCGCGCGCCCACGTGGGGCAGGGGACGTTCGTGGCGGGGCCGCCCGAGGGCGCCGGCGCCATCATCGCTCCGGCGGCGGCCCAGCCCCTGAACTGGTCGGCGCTGCTCTCGCGCAGTGCGCGGATCGTGGAGAGCGATGGCGAGCGCGCCCGCGCCGCGGCGCCCGGGGCCGTCCGCGACGGCGTGATCTCGTTCGCGGGCGGCATGCCGGACAGCGGGCTCTTCCCGACCGACGCGTTCCGCCGCGCGCTCAACGAAGTCGTGCGCGAGGAGGGCGAGTCGCTCCTGCAGTACTACCCGGTCGGCGGCTATCCGCCCCTGCGCCGATATCTCGCGACCTACCTGCTCCGGTTCGGGCTCGAGGCCCGCGCCGAGGACATCCTCATCGTCAACGGGTCGCAGCAGGGGTTCGACCTCATCGCGCGCACGCTGCTCGATCCGGGCGACGCGGTCGCCATCGAGCAGCCGACGTACCCGCGCGCGATGCAGGTGTTTCGCTCGTTCGGCGCGTCGCTGCTGGCCGTGGACCGCGACGACGCCGGCCCGCGCGTGGACGCGTTCGAGCGGCTGCTCGAGCGGCAGGCGCCGAAGCTCTTCTACTGCCAGCCGTGCGCGCACAACCCGACGGGCCTCACCATCCGGCGCGACGTGGCGATGGGGATGCTGGCCGCGGCGGCGCGGCACCAGGTGCCGGTCATGGAGGACGGCTTCGACGGGAGCCTGTACTACGGCGAGCGGCCGCCCGCGCCGCTCAAGGCGCTCGACCGCCACGGTGTCGTCGTCTACATCGGCACCTTCTCGAAGGTGCTGTTTCCCGGGCTGCGCCTCGGCTGGCTGGTGGCGCCCGCGCCGCTGGCCGAGCGGTTGCGCGCGGCCAAGCAGCTCGCGGACCTGCACACGAGCGCCCTCATCCAGGCGGCGGTGCACCGCTTCTGCGAGCGGCGGCTGCTCGATCGTCACGTGGCGCGCATCGCCGCCGAGTACCGCCGGCGCCGCGACACGCTGGTGGCGTCGCTCAAGCGGCGCATGCCCGAGGACGTGACGTGGACGGAGCCGGAGGGCGGCTTCTCGTTGCTGGTGACGCTGCCGGCCGGACTGGACGCGGGCGCGCTGCTCGCGCGGGCGCACGAGCGCGGCGTGGCCTACACGCCGGGCGCGGCGTTCTGGGTGGACGGCAGCGGGGAGCGCACGCTGCGGCTGTCGTTCTCGTCCGTGCCCGGCGGCAAGATCGATGAAGGCGTGCGGCGACTCGGCGAGGTGGTGCGCGCGGCGCGGCGGCGGCCGAGCGCGCGTCCGGTCGAGCGCGTGGCCGCACCATTGGTATGAACCCAGCTCTGGTATGAACTCAACTCGCGCGCTCGACGCCCGACCGTCGAGCGCCGGAGCGGTGTGAACTCGCGCGCTCGACGCCCGACCGTCGAGCGCCGGAGCGGTGTGAACTCGCGCGCTCGACGCCCGACCGTCGAGCGCCGGAGCCCTGCGAAGGCGCTCCGACGGCAAATATAAAGGGAGGCTTCTCATGGCTGACGTGAACGGACTCAGGATCGCGGATCGCAAGCACATCGGACTGGCCGAGATGCTCAAGGGTGGCGTCATCATGGACGTGACCAACGGCCAAGGCGCGCATCGGACACTTCGTCGAGGCGCAGATCCTCGAGGCGCTCGGGATCGACTTCATCGACGAGTCGGAGGTGCTGACGCCCGCCGACGAGCACTTCCACATCGACAAGTTCGCATTCCGCGTGCCCTTCGTCTGCGGCTGCCGCGATCTCGGCGAGGCGCTACGGCGCGTCGGCGAGGGCGCGGCCATGATCCGCACCAAGGGCGAGGCGGGCTCCGGCAACATCGTGGAAGCTGTGCGGCACATGCGTGCCATCGTCTCCGGCATCCGGCGCCTCACCGTGCTCTCGCCCGAGGAGCTGATGACCGAGGCCAAGAACCTCGGCGCGCCCTACGACCTGGTGCGCTGGGTGGCCCAGGCCGGCAAGCTGCCGGTGCCGAACTTCTCGGCGGGCGGCATCGCCACCCCGGCCGATGCCGCGCTGATGATGCAGCTCGGCGCCGAGGCCGTGTTCGTGGGCTCCGGCATCTTCAAGTCGTCGGATCCGGCCAAGCGCGCGAAGGCCATCGTGCAGGCGACCACCCACTTCAAGGATCCCGCCGTGCTCGTGCGCGTCAGCGAGGATCTCGGCGAGGCGATGGCCGGCATCGAGACGTCGAAGCTCGCCGAAAAGGACCTGATGCAGACGCGCGGCTGGTAGTCCATGGCGACGGACGTCGTGAGGATCGGCGTGCTCGCGCTCCAGGGCGACTTCGACCGGCACGCCAAAGCGCTCGCGCGGTGTGGCGTCGAGGCCGTCGAGGTCCGCAAGCCCGAGCAGCTGGCGGACGTCGACGGACTCATCATGCCCGGCGGCGAGAGCACCACGCTGCTCAAGCTCATGCACGAGTGGGGGTTCGTCGGCGCGCTCCAACAATTCCACGCGGAGGGCCGGCCGCTCTTCGGCACCTGCGCCGGTCTCATTCTCCTCGCGCGCGACGTGGAGAATCCCCGACAATTCGCGCTCGGCCTCATCGACGTCGGCGTCGAGCGCAACGCGTACGGCCGCCAGCGCGAGTCGTTCGAGACGCAGGGCAGCGTGACGCTCGACGGCCGCGCCACGCCGGTGGAGATGGTCTTCATCCGGGCGCCGCGCATCCGCCGGGTCGGCGCCGGCGTCGAGACGCTGGCGCGTCACGGCGACGAGCCGGTCATGGCGCGGCAGGGGAGCGTCCTGGTGGCCACCTTCCATCCCGAGCTCACCGACGATCCGACCGTGCACCAGTATTTCTGCTCGATGGTCGTGCGAGCCGCAGCACGTCGCGGGGCTGGGGTCCCGCCGTGCGAGGCGAGCCTGTGAACAGATGATCTTCCATGACGTCTACACGAGCGTTCCGTCCGCGGAGATCGAGCGGTTCGTTCGCTCGCAGGAGCTCGGACGGCTGGTGACGGTGGCCGCCGACGGCGCGCCGCACATCGGCCTTTACCCGTTCACGTACGACGGCGCCGCGTTCGAGATCCACCTCGTGCGCAGCGACGAGCAGATCGCCGACCTGCGTGCCCGGCCGCGCTGCCTGTTCGAGGTCGACGAGGTGCTGGCGACGATTCCGTCGTACTGGGTGGATCCCGAGAACGCGATCATGGCCACGGCGTACCATCGGACGGTGA
>QHSB01000318.1 GCA_003220335.1 Candidatus Rokuibacteriota bacterium | reverse complement strand
GCACCTATAACGCCACGACGCAGTCCTGTAGCTACACGCAGTCCGTCAGGACCGCCCAGCAGAACTGCGAGCAGTCGCACGGTTACTACGACGCGGCCGCTCAAGTGTGCGAGCTCGGACGCGAGTAACGGCCAGGCCGCGGACAACGTCGCAATCGCGTCGGAGGAGAGGGCGAATGGCGAAATACATCATCGTCGTGATGTGCGGCCTGCTGTTGAGTGCCTGCGCGACGGTGCCGAGTGGCCCGAGCGTCATGGCGCTGCCGGGTACCGGCAAGTCGTTCGATCAGTTCCAGACGGACGACGTCGTGTGTCGCGATTGGGCGTCCCGGGAGGCGGGGACCACACCGCAGCGTATGGCTGGACTCGACACCGCCGAGGGCGCCGGAATCGGCACGCTCATCGGCGCCGGGCTGGGGGCGGCCATCGGCGCCGCCGCCGGCAATCCCGGTCTCGGCGCGGCGGTAGGAGCGGGCGGCGGGCTGTTGAGCGGCACGGTGTTCGGCGCGCGGAAGGGGCAAGCCGCGGGCGGCGAGGTGCAGCATCGATACGACATCGCCTACACGCAGTGCATGTACGCAAAGGGCAACCACGTTCCGAGGTGAGTCATGAGTCCTCGATATCACGGGATCACCGTCGCCGTCACACTGGCGCTCTTCGCCTTCCTCTCGGTTCTCGGCGGAAGCGCCGAGGCGCGCGGTGAAGGCCATGAGGGCGGAGAGCACGGAAGCGGAGGATTCGGCGACCGCGGTCACATGGGTGGCGAGCACGTCGGCGGCGTACGCGGAGATCGTGACCACCCGGGCGGATTCGATCGGGACCGGTGGAACGGCGGCCGCTGGTTTCGTGGTGAGCATCTCGGCCGCGAAGGCTGGTGGTGGGTCGTCGGGGACGACTGGTACGGCTACGACGCGCCCGTCTATCCGTATCCGGACCCGTATGTTCCGACGGCGGCGGCGTCCGGATACTGGTACTACTGCGGCAGCGCCCGCGCGTACTACCCGTACGTCGGCGCGTGTCCAGAGGGCTGGACGCCCGTCGTCCCACGATAGTCACGGTGAGTCGGCTTCGTCGATTGGCGCGCGATAGCTGGGCTATCGCGCGCCCCTACTGGTTTTCCGAGGATCGCTGGCCCGCGCTGGGGCTGCTCGTCGTCGTGATCGCGCTCACGTTGGGCCTGGTTTACGTCAACGTCCTCATCAACCGCTGGAACAACACCTTCTACAACGCGCTGCAGGACAGGAACGCAGCAGTCTTCGTCCGCCAGGTCATTCGCTTCTCCTGGCTCGCGATCGCGTACATCGTGGTGGCCGTCTACCAGCTCTACCTCAATCAGATGCTCGTGATCCGCTGGCGGCGCTGGCTCACCGAGCGGTATCTTCGCGCCTGGCTGACCGACCACGCCTACTACCGGATGCAGCTCGCGGGAGGCGAGAGCGACAACCCCGACCAGCGCATCGCCGACGACGTTCGGCTCTTCATCTCGGGGAGCCTCGGGCTCGCGATCGGCGGTCTGCGGGCCGCGGTGACGCTGGTCTCCTTCGTGGCCATTCTCTGGTCGCTCTCGGGCCCGCTGCACGTCTCCCTCGGCGGCATCTCCATCACCGTGCCCGGCTACATGGTGTGGGCGGCGCTTCTCTACGCCGTCGTCGGGACGTGGCTCACCGACCGCGTCGGGCGGCCGCTGGTCCGGCTGAACTTCGACCAGCAGCGGTACGAGGCCGACTTCCGCTTCGGCCTCGTCCGCTTCCGCGAGAATACCGAAGGCGTCGCGCTCTACGGCGGCGAGGCCGACGAGCTTCGCGGGTTCCGCGAGCGGTTCGCCGCCGTGGTGGGCAACTGGTGGGGAATCATGCGCCGGCAGAAACGGCTCACGTGGTTGACCGCCGGCTATGCGCAGGTGGCCGTCGTCTTTCCGTTCGTCGTCGCCGCCCCGCGCTACTTCCGGGGTGAGATCCCGCTCGGCGGTCTCGTCCAGACGGCCACGGCGTTCGCGCAGGTCCAGGACGCGCTCAGCTTCATCGTTTCCTCGTACACCGACATCGCCGAGTGGCGCGCGGTGGTGGAGCGGCTCTCGGGTTTCGAGCGCGCCCTTCAGCAGGCCGGCCTCGAGTCGGCGCGCGGCAGCGGCATCGCCCGCGCCGATGGCGACCCGGGCCGGCTCTCCCTGGACGGCGTAGAGGTCGACCGCCCCGACGGGCAGCCGCTCATCGCCGACGTCACCCTGTCGCTGGCGCGGGGCGACACGGCGCTCCTGTCGGGACCCTCCGGTGTGGGCAAGAGCACCCTCGTGCGTGCCCTCGCGGGAATCTGGCCCTTCGGGCGCGGCCAGGTCCACGTGCCGCGCGATGCTCGCCTCCTCTTCCTCCCGCAGAAACCGTACCTGCCTCTCGGCACGCTCCGGCACGTCGTGAGCTACCCACGATCCGACGCCGGCGTGACCGACGCGGTGCTGCGCGAAAGCCTCGATGCGGTGGGATTGCCCGAGCTGGCCCGTCGGCTGGACGAGCCCGGCAACTGGGCGCTGCTGCTGTCGCCCGGCGAGCAGCAGCGTATCGCCTTCGCTCGCGCGCTCGTCCACCAGCCCGACTGGCTCTTTCTCGACGAAGCGACCTCGGCGGTGGACGAGGCGACGGAGGCGCGGCTCTATCGCGTGCTGGGCGAGCGGCTGGCCGCAACCACGGTCGTGAGCGTGGGCCACCGGACGACGCTGCGTCGCTTCCATGCCCGCCGGTTCGTCGTGCAGCCCAACGGACGTGGTCCGGCGGCGGTCGTGGACGGCGGCTGAGCCGCCGCGCTACAGGTACTGACCGGTGGTGACCAGCTTCTCGACGTCGCGCCGCGGTTGGCTGGCCTGGCCCACGAGCGACTTGACGTAGACGATTCGCTCGCCTTTCTTGCCGGCGATCTTCGCCCAGTCGTCCGGGTTGGTCGTGTTGGGCAGATCCTCGTTCTCCTTGAACTCCTCCCGGACCGCGTTGAGCAGGTCGTCGCCCGTGATGCCCTTCTCGCGTCTCTGGATGTATCGCTTGAGCGCGAGCTTCTTTGCCCGCCGGACGACGGACTCGATCATGGCGCCGGAGGCGAAGTCCTTGAAGTAAAGGACCTCCTTGTCGCCGTTGGCGTAAGTGACCTCGA
>QHSB01000056.1:16283-28536 GCA_003220335.1 Candidatus Rokuibacteriota bacterium | reverse complement strand
AGGGCTCGACGCTGTGGCGGCTGGCGGACCTCACCGTCCCGCTGGGCGCCGGTCCCGAGCGCTGCGTGCTGGCCACCAAGAGCTTCACCGCGAAGCTGGCGATCCTGCTGCTGACCGCGTACGAGCTGGCCGGGCGGGCCGCCGCCGGACCCGCGCTCGTGGCGCACGCCGCCGGCGAGATCGAGCGGCTGCTGGCGGACGACCGGCGCGATCTGATTCGACAGGTCGCGGAGGCCATCCACACGCGTGAGCATCTCTTCGTCATCGGGCGCGGGCCGAGCTATCCGCTGGCGCTCGAGGCGGCGCTCAAGGTGAAAGAGGTGAGCTATATCCACGCCGAAGGCTTTGCCGGCGGCGACCTCAAGCACGGTGTGATCGCGCTCATCGAGCCGGGCACGCCCTGCCTCGTGCTGGCGCCGCGGGACGAGACGTACGACGACATCATGGCGGGCGCGATGCAGGTGAAGGCGCGCGGCGCCATGCTGATCGGCGTGTCCCCGGAGCCCCACGAGGCGTTCGACTACCACATTCCCGTGGCCGACCTGGGGCCCGCGACGGCCATCCTCAATGCGCCACCGGCCCAGCTGCTGGGCTACTACCTGGCGTTGCTGCGCGGCCACGATCCCGACAAGCCGCGCAACCTCGCCAAGAGCGTGACCGTCAAGTGATGGCGTTACGGCAACGGCACTCCTGTCGCCCCCGACAGGATCACCTTCGTGAAGCCGAACTCCGTGTTGACCATCGCGGCGGCCGTGCTCACCGCTGATTCTGGGGACTCGAGGGCGAGTTGCGCGGTCACGTCGCCGCTGGCCGGCTTCGCGCCGTGCTCCGCCCAGTTCACGAGGCGACCCAGGGTCAGCATGACCTCGGCCGGAGTGACGTTGCAGTGGCCGTAGCGCTGGACCGACTGCTGGGCGAGCCACTTCGAGGTGCGCGCGGCGGCGACGATCTTCGCCAGCGCCGCCTCGTGGAAGAACGGCACGTCGGGATCCATCGTCGTGTGCAGGGTGAGGAGCGGGATGCTGAGGGTCCCATGCGGGCGGTAGTAGTCGTCGAGATACTGAAGGCCACCCGGTT
Organism: Candidatus Rokuibacteriota bacterium; assembly: GCA_003220335.1. Taxonomy (GTDB): domain Bacteria; phylum Methylomirabilota; class Methylomirabilia; order Rokubacteriales; family CSP1-6; genus AR12. The sequence goes on along the minus strand of QHSB01000056.1, from coordinate 27,459 downwards.
GCGCGACGAACCGCCCGACGCCCGCATTGACCGTCGGATCGTACAGCAAGAGCCCGGTGTACCAGGTGCCGACGTTGCCGTACGGTGACTGGCCGCCGGTGCGCGCAAGGATGTCATTGGTGCCGCGAATGTTGTAGCCGAGCGGGCGGACGATCGAGAGCACGAGCTCGGTGAGCGTCCGGTACGGCAGCTCGATCTGGTCCACCGAGGCGAGCTGCACGGCTTTGTGCGGCTCCGCCAGGATCGCCGCCACGATGGCCTTGACGACGGGGGCGCTGGGTGAATACTCCATCGGCGGAACGTGCACGACGTCCCCGGGGATCACGCCGGGGAAGAAGAAGTCGAACAGGACGCGGACGTTGCCGATGTAGTCGGTCTCCAGGCGGCCGCCGCCGAGCGGTCCGCAGAGGGCCAGCGCGCCCTGGTACTCGGCCGGGTGCGTCTCGGCGAGGAACGCGGTGATCAGCGCGCCCAGCGACCGGCCGCCGACATACACGTGCGTCGGGATCCCGAACCGGCTCCGGAAGAGCCCCTGCAGCTCGTGCGTCCGTTCCGCGCCGTCTTTGACCGCCCAGCCGTTCTCGGCATAGCTGGAGTAGGCGACCGCGTAACCCGCGGCCAGCAGGCTTTCCCGCAGCTCGACGAGCCAGGGCGCCACGTCGGGGGGTTGGGCGTCGGGCAGGGCGATGGGCGCCGCCGGGTCCACGAAGCCGTGGGCCCAGAGGACGAGTCGGCCGTTCCAGGCCGCGGGCACGAACATGGCGTACTGCGCGCCGTTGCTCACGCCGAGCTGCTCATCGGCGGCGTTCGGGGAATGGTTGGCAGCGGTGACAGCGGGGATGCCCAGGAGCGTGAGGGTCAGAAAGCAGAGGCCAAGGGTTCGCTTCATTTCTTGCGGTCTCCTTGCCGACGCCGCCCCCCCTTGGGGCGAGAGATGTCGTCTTGGCCGCAAGAAAAGCGCCAGAAATCTCACGTCAGAAAATACAGATGCTTGAGTGAATGAGGGCCGGCATGCGTGGATGATTCATGGCCGGCGCCCGCCGGTCGCCTGGTGAAGAAGCGCCCAGGCAACGGCGCCGCCGGTCACGTCATCCGCGCGGGCGTCTTGCCGCCGGCTCGTTCAAGCCCTTGCCCGCATACGGGTGCGTGGCGATCCAGTGGCGCGCGATGTCCAGCCGCCGCGTGATCCAGACGCCTTGCTGCTTGCCCATGTAGTCGAGCAGCCGCTCCAGCCCGGCCGCGCGCGCAGGATGGCCCACCAGGCGCATGTGCAGGCCGACCGACATCATCTTCGGATGCCGGGCCCCTTCGCGCAGGAGCATGTCGAAGGCGTCTTTGATGAAGGAGAACCACTGATCGGACGTGCCGGTCCAGCCGGCATATTTCCCGTCGTTGTTGGTCAGCGAGTAGGGCACGACGAGGTGCGGCCGACCCTTCACCGTCTTCCAGTACGGGAGCTCGTCGTTGTACGCGTCGGAGTCGTAGAGGAAACCGCCTTCTTCGACGAGCAGCTCCCGGGTGTTGACGCTCGGTCCGTAGCGGCAGTACCAGCCGAGCGGCCGCTCGCCGACGGTGTTCTGGAACGACGCGACCGCCTTGGCGATGTGCTCGCGCTCCTGCTTGCGGGTGAGCTCGTAGTGCTTGATCCAGCGCCAGCCGTGGCTGCACACGTCGAACCCGGCGCTGCGGATGGCGTCCGCCGCGGGAGGGTTGCGCTCGATGGCCAGCGCGCAGCCGAAGACGGTCAGGGGCAGGCGGCGCTCCTGGAACAGGCGCATCAGCCGCCAGAAGCCGACGCGGCTGCCGTACTCGAACATCGTCTCGGCCGCGAGGTCACGGCCTTTCGACAGCTGATTCAGCCCGTGCGCTTCCGTGAGGCCGCTCTCCGAGAAGCCCTCGCCGTCCTGCACCGACGGCTCCGAGCCCTCCTCGTAGTTCATGACGAAATTGACGGCGAGGCGGGCGCCGTTGGGCCATTTGGGATCCGGCGGGTTCGGTCCATACCCGATGAGATCGCGGTCGTAGGCTCGAGCCATGTCTCTTCCTCTCTCGTGACGTCGACTCGTCAGCCGGCAAGCTCGACCGTGAAGGGCGCCGCGAGCGTGCGGAACTCCTCGTCGGTGCGCGTTCCGTCACGCCACATGACCACCGCGAAGCGCGCCGGCCGGTCGAGGACGGTCAGCGGGTGATGCCAGGTGTTCGCGTGATACGTGATGCCCTGGCCCGGGCCGGCGAGGAAGGCCACGGCCCGCGACGGATCGGGACCACCGTCGGCGGCCGGGGGGGCGACGACGACGAGCCAGCGCGAGACGTCCAGGGGCAGGAAGCTCTGCGACGAGAACTCGTGGCGCTCCATCACCGTGGCCTCGAGCGGCAACCTCGCGAGCGGCCGCGCGCGCGAGACCGACAGGCTCGGCCACGCCGTCGGCCGGCTCGTCCGGAGCCCCTCGTCGAAGTACGCGCGCCCGAACTCGTCGGGCGCGGCCAGCACGTCGCCGTAGGGCGCGAACGCTTTCGGGGTCAAGGCCTCCGCGATGATTCGCATGGTCCCTCCTGCGGCCTCAGTCTCGGAGCCGCCGGGTCAGCCCGGCGACTCGTTCCATGACCAGCATGAGCGCGAGCACGGTGGCGATCAGGACGCCGGAGACGGCGGCGACGCGAACGTCGAGCGTGCTCTCCATCATTCCCCACATGCGGATGGGCAGCATATCGCTGCGCGGGCCCGCGAGAAAGAGCGAGACCGGCACGTTGTCGAGCGAAGCGACGAAGGCCAGGAAGGCGCCGGCCGCGATGCCGGGCGCGATCGCCGGCAGCGTCACGCGACGGAACGTGTAGAACCAGCCGCCGCCGAGGCTGGCGGAGCTCTCGAGCAGCGCGGGGTCGAGCTGCGACATGCTCGCGGAGGTCGTGCGCAGCACGAGCGGGGCCACCACCACGATGTGGCCGAGCATGATCAGCGGCAGCGACGGGCGAAAGCCCAGGAGCGTGAAGTACATGAGGGCGGCCAGCCCGTAGGCGAGCATCGGCAGGATCATCGGCGACATGAAGAACGTGTCGAGCGCGCGCACCCACCGCCCGGTCCGGCGGGCCAGGGCGACCGACGCCAGCGTGGCCAGCAGCGTCGCGGCGAGCATCGTGACCGCCGCGACCTGGAGGCTGTTGAGGGCGGCGCGCTGGATCGGAGCCGAGCGCACCGGATCGAACAGGAGCTGGTACCACTGCAGCGACAGGCCCGACGGGGGAAACTTGATCGACCGCCCCTCGGTGAGCGACGTCAGCAGCACGATCACGACGGGCCCGACGAGGATCAGAAAGCCGAGTCCGGCCAGGATGCCGACGACGGCCGAGTAGCCGAGGTCGCCCGCTCGCTGCGTTCGCACGCTAGAAGGCCTCCGCGCGCGCGCGCCGGCCCAGGGCGGCAATGGCGGCCACCCCCACGCCGACGGACACGAGCAGGGTCAGCGCCGCCGCGGACGCCAGCGGCCAGTTGTAGACGACCAGCGACTGCTGCCAGATCAGCAGGGGCAGGTAGACGAGCCGATTGCCGCCGATCACGAACTGGGAGATGAAGGCGGTGGTGGAGCTCGCGAACACCAGCATGCATCCGGCGACGAGGCCGGGCAGGCTGAGCGGCAGCGTGATCCGGAAGAGGGTCCGCCACTTGGACGCACCGAGCCCTGCCGAGGCGTCGCGCAGGTTCGGGTCGAGGCGCGACATCACGCTCAGGAGCGGCAGCAGCAGCAGCGGCATCTCGATCTGGGTGAGGGCGAGCACCAGGCCGTGCTCGGTCTGGAGCAGGCGCAGCGGCGCCGGGACGAGGCCGAGCCACAGCACGGTCTGATTGATCACCCCCTCGCGTCCGAGGATCACGATCCAGGCAAAGGTCCGCACCACCACCGAGGTGAGCAGGGGCAGGATCACGACGAAGAGGATCACGCGCTGCCAGCCCGCGCTCGCGCCCAGGTACACCAGCGCCACCGGATAGCCGATGAGCGCCGTCGCCGCGACGGTGAGGCCGCCGAGCTTGATCGTGTCGACGATGACCTTCCAGGTGAACGGATCGGCGAGGAACTTCCGCCACTGCGCGAAGCCCGCGGTGGTCAGCGTCTCGTCGTCGAAGGCGCTCACCGCGATCAGGAGCAGGAGGGGAACGAGAAAGAACGCGGCGTACGCCAGCGCGAGCGGCAGCGCGAGCTGCCACTCGGCCGGCCGCAGCCCTCTCACTTGGCGACTTCCTTGTTGAAGCGCTCGATCCAGGCCGCGCGCAGCGGGTTGATCTTCGACCAGTCGTGCCGGATGAACTTTCCCATCTCGTCGAGCGACGCCATCGGCAGGTCGGCGGCCAGCTTCACGTCCCGGTTCACCGGGATGAAGTTGTTGGGCGGCTGCATCAGCGCCGTCTGCACGGGCGCGCTGATCACCGTGTCGAAATACTTGTAGGCGTTCTCCGCCTCCTTCGATCCCTTGGCGATGTGCATGGTGGTGAAGAAGGCGACGGCCCCGCTCTCGGGCTTCACGAAGTCGATGTCCACGCCGCGTCCGCGCAGGGTGGCCACCGTCTGCGTGTTGGTGTACGTGATGTCGCACTGACCCTGCTGGAACAGCGCCGGCATCGACGCCGGCGCGCCGATGGCCGACACCTTGGACAGCACCTTCTTGATCTCCACGAAGAACGGCTCGACGTTCGTCTCCGACCCGCCGTACTGCTTGGCGATCTCGATGATCGACACGGTGCCGTAGGTGGTCTGGAAGCCCGTCATGCCGAGCCGGGTGACCCAGGGATCCTTCAGGAGGTCGGTCCAGCTCTTCGGCCGCGGCAGCTTCTTCGGGTTGTAGCCGATGCCGACGACCTGGGCGGCGACGGTGACGCCCCAGTCGTCGGTCATGCCGGCGGGCAGCCGGCCGACGTTGCGCAGCCGCTTCGCGTCGAACTTCTCGAACAGGCCCCGGTCGATCGCGGTCACCCTCGGCCCCGGATCGAGCACGAAGGCGTCGAAGGGCGGTGCGCCCCGCGCCGCCTGCGCCTTGGCGATCTGATCGACCGCGAAGAGCGGCGTCATCTCCAGCTCCACGTCGTACGCGCTCTTGAGGGCGGGCACCACGTGCGCGCGGAACGCCTCCTCCCACGTGCCGGGGTACATCGCCGCCGTCACGGAGCCCTTGGCCTGCGCCGGCCGCGCGCCCGCGACGGCGCCAACGGTCGCCGCGGCGCCCGCGAGAAACTGACGTCGGGTCACTCCTCCGTGAGTCATGGTTCCTCCTTGAACAGCCCGGGACACGCGTCGGGACGGAGCCCGCACCATGCCTCGGCCGTTGTCTCGACGGGCCGGCCGAGGCGGGGCTCGACCAGCTTCAGCGTGCTCCCGTCGTGGGTCTCCAGATCATGCATCGTGTTGGGGCCCAGCGGCACCGCGAGCCGCCGCCGCACGCGCCAGCGCTCGGCCGCCGGCTCCCCGTGGAGAGAGAGCTGCTCCGGCCGCGCCGAGAGGGTCACGGGCGCGCCCGCGTCGAACACGCGATCGGTCCGCACGGTCACCCGCGCGCCGGCCGCAAGCTCGACGAGCGTGGTGCCGTGCGACGATTCGAGGGCCCGTCCCCGCAGGAGATTCGTCGTCCCGATGAAGCCGCTCACGAAGAGCGTCGCCGGATGGTCGTAGACGTTGATCGGCGTGTCGAACTGCTCGACGCGGCCGTGGTTCATCACGGCGATCCGATCGGCGACGCTCATGGCCTCGTCCTGATCGTGCGTGACGAGAATGGCCGTCAGGCCGAGCTGGCGCTGCAGGCGCTTGATCTCGATCTGCATGTCCAGCCGCAGCCCCTTGTCGAGCGCGCTGAACGGCTCATCGAGCAGCAGCACGGTGGGCTCGACGGCCAGCGCCCGCGCGACGGCGACGCGTTGCTGCTGGCCGCCGGACAGCTGACGCGGCAGCCGGTCACGGAGGTCGGTGAGACGCACCACCTCCAGAAAGCGGTCGACGGTTTGCCGCACGTCCGCGCGCGCCCGCCCGCGGGCCTCCAGCCCGTACGCGATGTTGCGGGCGACCGTCAGGTGAGGAAAGAGCGCGTAGCTCTGGAAGACGATGCCGACGTTGCGGAGATTGGCGGGCAGGTGGTCGATGGGCTGGTCGTCGATGCGCACCGAGCCGCCACGCTGGCGAACGAACCCGGCCACCACCCGCAGCAGCGTCGTCTTGCCGCACCCCGAGGGACCGAGCAAGGCGACGATCTCGCCGGCGCGCACGGCCAGCGACACCCCGGCCACCGCGGTGACCGCCCCGTAGCGGTGCGTGACCGAGTCGATGTCGAGGGTGTGACGTCGCGCGCCGGTCACTTCAGCTTGGCGACGGCCCCCTCGACGACGGTGCCCTTGAAGAAGTCGGGGTTGAGCGCGGTGTGCAGGCGCGCCGCGTTCTCGAACGTGAACTCGCGGAAGTCGGCCTCGGTGATCATCCCGTGCTCGACCAGCTCCCACGCTTCTTCCAGCACGTCCGTCATGTCGGTGACGTCGAAGTGGCTCACGTCCGAGCTGAAGAGCGGATGCAGCTTGTGCGGATCGCGAAACGCCCACGCCGTCGTCGGGTCGTCGGCTTCCGCGCCGAAGTAAAAGTGCTCGACGAACTGGCGGCGGAGCTCGCCGGCCGAGGACACGCCGGCGGCCTCGAAGTCGTCGAGCTGATTCAGCGCGTACTCGCGCTCCGTCAGCTCCTCGTTGGTTTTGAACGGCGGCACGATGCTCGTGCTGCCGAGCAGCTCGTCCATCTTGTCTTCGTAGGCGCGGCCACCGTAGCGCGTGAAGAGGTCTTTCAGGAGGTTCTTGTCGAGGTTGGTCGGCCGCAGGTGCTTGTCCATGGGGCCGCGGCTGCGCTTCTCCCAGTGGGCGATGAGATCGGTGAAGAGGTTGCACGCCCAGCCCACGCCGCCTTCCAGCAAGCCGAAGCGCAGCGCCGGGAAACGCTTGACGACGCCGCCGAAGATCAGCGCCCGGGCGAAGGCGTGGCTGGCCGCCGCGAAATGGCCGATGTGGTTGAAGCTGAAGTTGTTGATCGACTCGCGCCCGTGCCAGCTCATGCTGCCGGAGTGCGCGGTGACAGCGACCTTGAGGTCGACGCACGCCTTCCAGAACGCGTCGTAGTCGTGGGGGCTCTCGTAGGCGAGCGAGTCGATGTAGTGGCGCACGGCCGTCTCATCCTTCACCTCGCGCGCGAGGGCGGGGATCGGCCGCTTCACGTGGTTGGAGATCATGATGACCTTGAAGCCGAGCTCCCGCACGGCGTAGGTCGCTTCCTCGATGGCTTCCGCGGGCGTGTACACGGGCACCACCGCCGCCGGCGCGATGCGGTCCTTGTACGGCGCGAACATCTCCGCGTTCATGAGATTCACGGCGCGCGACACGCCCCGGCGGATATCCGCGTCGGCGTTGTTGATGTGGAAGAGGCCGAGCGAGGTGTAGAGCAGGCAGAAGTCGACGCCGAAGTCGTCGAGCCGCTCGTAGAAGAGCCGGGGCACCATGGCCGTGGCGCGGTCGAGCGTGTTGCCCGGCTCGCCCCACCACGTGGGCCGGAACGGCCGCTTGTCCAGCCGCTCCTCGGGGGTCATGCCGTACCACCCGCGCTCGACGTCCTTGCTCTTGAAGTGCTCGACGAGCGTGGACCCGCCCACCTGCTTCAGGTAGTCGAGAAAGATGGGCATCGGCTCGAGCCAGTGGCCGTCGCCATCGATGACCGGATGATCGAGCTGTTTCCTGACCGCCGCCGACTTGGAGTCCTTCACGTAGGCCATCGCTCGCCTCCTCAGGGTCGCGCTGGGATCGTGCCCGCGGACGAGAGGATAGTCAAGAGATGGGGCGGTTCCAGAGCCTGCGCCACGCGGCCGGGATCCGACCGCCGCGTTACGCGGCCGGGACAGGCGACCGCGCGGCAATGGTTCGCGAGAGATCCAAAGCAGACGCTCCGAGGATGAAGAGCGATCTGAACAAGAGGTCCAACGATACGGAAGGATCGCCGGCCTCCATCTTCGCGACACGTGACTGACTCGACCGAAGGCGCTTGGCAAGGTCTCCCTGTGTGAAGCCACCGCGCTGGCGACGCTCGCGGAGGCTCGAGGCCAGTCGAAGCTTCATCTCGATGTACGCCGCTTCCTCAGGGGTGAGCCTCAGGAACGTGCGAGTGGTGCCGAGCTTCCAGCCCTTGGCCTCCAGTCGCCGTCGCTTCTGTTTACGCACGGTCATACTCCTTGAGCCGTTGGCGGCATGCGTCGATGACGGTCTTGGGCGTCGCGCGAGTCTTCTTGCTGAAGACCTCGAGGATCACGATCGCATCGGCACGATCCGCAGCTCATGGCAGCGGGCCCCCATCACTCGCATTGGTCGCGAGTGCGGCATGCCGAGGGATTCCCCTTTCTGGAGCCGGCGGAGCAGATAACCCGCCTCCAGCCTCGCTGGCGATGAAAATGGCGGTGTCTTGATCTCGCCGCGAAGCCAGACCAATGGCTTGTCGATCGGGCTCATCGGGGCGACGATATGTCACATCCGACATACTAACAATGTCTCCGGTTTGATACAACGGCCGGGGCGCAGACCTGCGTTGACAAGCTCTACGATCGCGGTATCTAGTGGCGCGACCCCACGTCGGTCGCAGGGTCGGTATATAAGGAGGCCGTGATGATCCGCTGGCTGCTCGTGTTGCCGCTCGTCTTCGCCCTCACCGCGAGCGCCCTTGCCCAGCCGGCGACCGATCCCGAGGCCGAGCTCATCGTCGCGATGCCCGACGACACCACCAACATGGACCCGCGGATCGGCATGGGCTCCATCCGCTCGACCTACATCCGCCAGGTCTTCGAGAGCCTCGTCGACGTCGACCCGCACGGCAAGCCCGTGCCCGGGCTGGCCCTGGCCTGGAAGCCGGTGGGCGACACGGCGTGGGAGTTCGGCCTGCGCCGGGGCGTGAAGTTCCACGACGGCGAGGCGTTCAACGCCGACACCGTGCTCTTCAACCTCGACCGCATGTTCCGGCGCAACCTCGACAAGCACGGGATCAAGGACGTGGCCGCCGGCACGCAGTTCGACAAGACCCTGCCGTACGTGAGCCGCTGGGAGAAGGTCGACGACTATACGGTGCGCGTGCACACGAGCGAGCCCGCCCCCACGCTCTGGGACACCCTGGGGCGCGAGCCGCTCGTGCCGAAGGCGTGGACGATCAAGAACGGCGTCGACGCGCTCAACGACAAGCCCGTCGGCACGGGCGCCTGGAAGCTCGTGGAGTGGAGGCGCAAGACGTCCATGGTCCTGGAGCGCAACGACGCCTACTGGGGTCCGCTGCCCCTGGTGAAGCGGCTGCGCCTGCAGGTGATCCCCGAGGCGGCCGCGCGGCTGGCCGGGCTGCGCGCCGGGCAGGTCTCCCTCGTGGATGCGGTGCCGCCGCTCGACGCCACCGTGCTCGCGCGCGAGCCGAACGTGAAGATCGTCTCGGGCCCGCAGAAGCTCAACTGCCGCCTCTACCTCAACGGCCGGCCCAAGGACAAGTTCGACTCCGGCGGCAAGGACGGGCTCTACGGCGACACCAAGACGCGCCTGGCGCTCGCCTACGCGGTGAACCGCGACGCGATCGTGAAGAAAATCTTCCAGGGCTACGCGATCGTGAACGCCTCGCCCGTCGCCACCGTGTCGTACGGTTACGCCGCGCAGGAGCCGTACCCGTTCGATCCGAAACGCGCCAAGACGCTGCTGGCCGAGGCCGGGTGGAAGGACACGGGCCGCGGCTGGGAGCGCAACGGCGAGCCGCTGCTGCTGCACCTGCACTTCGCGGCCAAGCACTACGGCCAGGCCTTCGACGAGACGACGGCCGCGGTGGCCGAGATGCTGAAGGACGTCGGCGTGCACGTGACGCTGAGGCCCGTCGACTTCGGCACCATGCTCCAGATCTCTCAGAAAGGCACGCTGCCCTACAACGGCGGCTTCACCGCGTGCCGCACGAGCAACAACCTCGACGCCGACGATTTCCTGCGCGACTGGACGGCGTTCACGTTGATCAACTGGGCGCCGTACCCGCCGGAGCTGATGGCCGCGTACACGGCCCAGCGGCGCGAGCTGGACCCGGGCAAGCGCCTGCGGCTGCTCGCCGACCTGCAGCGCCAGGTGCGCGACTGGGCGCCCGTGGTGCCGCTCTACCAGGAGGTGAAGGTCTACGCGCTCGGCCCGCGCGTGCTGGGCTTCACCCCGCTCACCGAGCTGCACATGGACTTTCGCGGCGTGGCCGTCCGGAAGTGACGGCACCCGAGGGGGCACACCCATGACCTGCTGCGGTCACGCACTCACCCGTCGCGACTGGATGTGGAGCACGCTGCTGAGCTCGGTCGGCGCGATGTTCGCGGGCTGCGCCGGCGCGCGCCCGGAGGCGCCCGCGGCGGCGCCGCTCGCCGCCGCCACCACGCTGCTCCGCGACAACATCTCGGTGGACGTCCACACCCACGCGGGCGCCAACGGCGTCACCTCGCGCACCGCGCGGCCCGGCGACGACATCGCGCGCGGCATGCGCGCGGGCCGGATCGCCGTGCTCTGCCTCGCCGACGTCCCCGACGCTCCCATCCTCGGCCGCAACGCGCAGAACGTCCTCGTCGCGCAGCGCACGCCGGAGCCGGGGTTCCTGTACGCCTACCATCTGGACCGTCTGGCGTGGATCGACGAGCTGGTGGCCGAGCACGGCATCCGCCGGGCGCTGACCCCGGCCGATCTCGAGGCCGCGCACGCCGCGGGCCAGCCCGCGATCATCGTGGACATCGAGGGTCTCGACTTTCTCGAGGGCAAGCTCGAGCGTCTGGAAGAGTCGTACCGGCGCGGCGTGCGCACGATGCAGCTCGTGCACTACACGCCGAACGACATCGGCGACTTCCAGACGGGCGCCGTCACGCACAACGGGCTGACGCCATTCGGGGCGGACGTCATTCGCGCCTGCCACCGGCTCGGGGTCGTGGTCGACGTCGCGCACGCCACCGGGGACACCGTGAAGCACGCCGTGAAGGTCTCCACCAGGCCGTTGTTGCTCTCGCACACGGCGCTGCGCGACTCGAAGGCGCAAGGTCCCACCCCGCTCACCGAGCGGCAGATCACGCCGGACCACGCGCGCGCGCTGGCGGAGACGGGCGGCTCCATCGGCATCTGGCACTTCTTTCCGAGCCT
>QHSB01000056.1:0-16176 GCA_003220335.1 Candidatus Rokuibacteriota bacterium | reverse complement strand
GGGCGGCCGCCGCGCCGATGCGGGCCTTCCTGCTGCGACGGCTGCTCCACGCGGTGTTCGTGACCTGGGGCGTCGTCACCGTCGTCTTCTTCCTCGTCCGCCTTACCGGGGACCCGACGCTCTTCCTCGTCGATCAGAGCGCGACGCAGGAGGAGATCGCGCACACGCGCGCCCTGCTCGGCCTCGACCGTCCGCTCGCCGTGCAGTACGTCGACTTCCTCGGCGCGGCCCTCCGCGGCGACTTCGGCGCGTCCATCCGCGAGAAGCGGCCGGCCATGCGCATGGTCCTCGACCACTTCTGGCCGGCGACGGTGGAGCTGGCGGCGGCGGCGCTGCTGCTCTCGACGGTGCTCGCGGTGCCCCTCGGCGTGATCTCCGCCACGCATCGCGGTCGCGCCGCCGATCACGCGAGCCGGCTCGCCTCGCTGTTTCTTCAGTCGATGCCGAGCTTCTGGCTCGGCATCATGCTCATTCTGCTGTTCGCCGTCGTGCTCGGCGGCCTCCTGCCCGCCTACGGCACGGGGACGTGGCGGCATCTCGTGCTGCCGGCGGTCGCCCTGGCCGCGGCCCCGCTCGCGCAGAACGTGCGCCTCATCCGCGCCGGAATGCTCGAGGTGCTGGGCCAGGATTACGTGCGGACGGCGCGCGCGAAGGGCCTGGCCGAGCCCGGCGTGGTCTATCGTCACGCGCTCCGCAACGCGGCGCTGCCCGTCATCACCGTCGCCGGCCTGTCGCTCGGGTTCATGCTGAGCGGCGCGCTGATCATCGAGACGGTCTTCGCGTGGCCGGGCATGGGACGGCTCATCGTGCAGGCGGTGCCGGGCCGCGACTTCCCGGTGATCCAGGCCGGCGTGTTCGTCTTCGCGCTGGTGTTCGTCGCGATCAACCTGATCGTCGACGTGCTCTACACCGTGGCCGATCCGCGCGTGCGGCTGACGTGAGGCGGATCGACTCGCTCGCCCTCGCGGGCGCGCTCGTCGTCCTCGCCGCCGTCGTGGTGGCCGTGGCCGCGCCCGCGCTGGCGCCGGGCGATCCGATCAAGAACTCGCTCCTCGACCGGCTCACGCCGCCGACGTGGGGCGGCGAGCATCCGCTGGGCACCGACACCCTGGGCCGCGACGTCGCCAGCCGCCTCCTGCACGGCGCGCGCGTGTCCCTGCTCGTCGGCTTCTCGGCCGTGCTCCTCGCCGGCGTGAGCGGCGTGGTGCTCGGGCTCGTGAGCGGCTGGTACCGCGGCTGGCTCGACGACGTGCTGATGCGCCTGGGCGACGTGCAGCTGGCGTTTCCGGTGCTGGTGCTGGCGGTGGCGGTGCTGGCGGTGCTCGGCGCGAGCGTGGTGAACCTGATCCTGGTACTGGGCGTGACGGGCTGGATCACCTACGCGCGCATCGTTCGCGGCGAGGTGCTGACGCTGCGCGAGCGCGATTTCGTCGCGGCGGCGCGGGCGCTCGGCGCGGACGACGCGTGGATCCTGCGCCGGCACCTGCTGCCCAACGTGCTGCCGCCGATCACGGTGGTCGCGACGTTCTCCGTCGCCCGCACGATCGTCGCGGAGGCCTCGCTCAGCTTCCTGGGGCTGGGGATCCCGGCGCCGGCGCCGAGCTGGGGCGCGATGCTCGACGAGGGACGGAACTACATCACGACCGGCTGGTGGCTCGCGCTCTTCCCCGGCCTCGCGATCCTGCTGCTCGTGCTCGGCATCAACCTCGTGGGCGACTGGCTGCGTGACGTGCTGGATCCTCGGCTGGAGCGGGGACTCTGACGCTCTCGGCCGGCTCACGCGGGGCCGCCGCCCCGGCGGGCCGGAGCGGCAGGCACACGGTGAACGTCGCGCCGGCGCCGTCGCCGCGGCTTTCCGCGGTGACCCGGCCGTGGTGGAGCTCGACGAGGTCGCGGACGAGGGTCAGCCCGAGGCCGACGCCGCCGTACACACGGGTCATCGAGCTGTCCGCCTGCCTGAACCGGTCGAAGACGTGCGGCAGGAACGCGGGGGCGATGCCCACGCCCGTGTCGCTGACCACCAGCCGCGCCTCGTCGCCGACGCGATCGACACGCACGCTCACACGGCCGCCCGCCGGCGTGAACTTGATCGCATTGGATAGCAGATTGTGGATGATCTGCTGCAGCCGGCCGACGTCACCCGTGACCGGCGGCAACGGCTCCGCCGCCGCGTACTCGAGCGTGAGGCGCGCCCGCTCGGCGTCGCCGCGCAGGGCCTCGACCTCGGCCTCGACGACGCTGGGCAGCGGGATGGATTGCTGGCCCAGTCGCAGCTCGCCGAGCATGATGCTGGAGACGTCGAGCAGGTCGTTGAAGAGCTGCACCTGGGCCCGCGCGTTGCGCTCGATGACGTCCAGCGCCCGTCCCGCCGCGGACGCCGGCAGCGTCCCGTCACGCAGCAGGCGCGCGTAGCCGAGGATCGCGGTCAGGGGCGTGCGCAGCTCGTGCGAGAGCGTGGCCAGGAACTGGTCCTTGAGCACGCCCGCTTCCTCGGCCCGGGCGCGGAGCGCCTGCTCGCGCGCGAGATGCTCCGCGCGCTCCTGCTCCACCCGCCGCCGCTCGGTGACGTCGCGCGCGAAGACGCTGATCCACTCGCGGCCGGCGTACGCGACGAAATCGCCGGAGGTCTCGAGCGGCACCTCGCTGCCGTCGGGGCGCCGGTAGGATCGCTCGTCCACGTGGCGCCGGCCCGCGCGCGCCTCCGCCCAGATCCGAGACCAGCGCTCGGGCGAGCCGTTGACCTCGAGCTCCCACACCCGTTTCGTGAGCAGCTCGTCGCGCGCGTAGCCGGTGAGGCCCGCGGCGGCCGCGTTGACGTTGACGATGTGGCCCTCGGCGTCGATCCAGAACAGGGCCTCGGTCGCGTGCTCGATGGCGAACTGGGTGAGCGCCAGTCGCTCGCGCTCGTCGTGACGGCGGCTCTCGTGGACCAGCAGCATGCCGAGGACGAGCGTGCCGAACGGCAGGAACAGTCCGACCGGCAGCGCCGCCGCGGACAGTACGCGCTGGGCGAGGTCCCGATCGGGAAGCGCGGCCGCCCACACGAGCATGATCGCGTCGAGCGCCACGCCGAGCAGCAGGAATGCCGGTGCCGGTCGCCGCGGCTGGCGCCGCCGCCACCACCACGTGACGGCCATGCCGAGCAGCCCCGCCGTCAGGATCGTTCCGACGCCGGCCGCGCCGCCCAGGCCGCCGAGCCACGCGCGATAGCCGGCCGCCACCACCGCGGCCGTCAGCGCCGCGCCGGGTCCTCCAAACGGACCGGCGAGCAGCACCGGGATGACGCGGGCGTCGGCGATCACGCCGGGCGCGATGATGAACGGCGTGTGCATGGCCGCGATCGCGATCAGCGCGAACAGGACGCCGGCGGCCACCTGCCGCAGCGGGCGCGGCACCCTGGGCAGGTACGGACGGATGACGCTGTAGAGCAGCGTGAGCGAGAGGAGTAGCGCGAGGTTTTGCGCCAAACCGGTGAGCGTGTCGACAACGGAAACGACGGATACATTCATGCTGACTGCGGGGGCAGCCTAGCACATCTTTGCGCCCTCGACGTCGTGAGCGCGTCCGCGCGAGTGAAAGAATTTCAACGGGCGCCGCGCGCGCGCGAGATCGCGCTCCAGGCTCGCGCGTACGTGGGCGCGCGCCCCGGCCGAGAACAGGTCGGCCGCGAACGAATCGCCGAGGGGGTGGTCGAGCGCACGGAGATCGAGCCGTAGTCCGACGGCCGGCGCGCCGTTCACCGCGTCGCAGGCCGTGAGGGCGCCGAAGCGCCGGAAGCACAGCAGACCTTCGTAGAAGGGCGCGTGCCGCGGGTGCACGGCGATGCAGAGCGCGTCCAGCCGCGCGATGTCCCGGCCGTAGACGCCGATCGCTCTCACGAGCGACCGCATCATGGCGAGACCCGGGCCGCGCCACGCTTCGCTGACGGCGAGGGCCGAGACCTCGGCGAGTCGACGACCCGTCGCGCGGAAGGCGGCGAGGTCGGCGCTCCAGAGCGCATCGCAGGGCAGCCCGAGCGCCGAATCGGTGATCAGCGAGACCGTCGCGACGACGGCGCCGCCGGCGCGCGCGACGAAGACGGCGGTGGACGGCATCGCGAGGTAGGCATTGATGTGGCGGCCGTCGACCGACGGCTTCACGTAGCCACGCCGGAGATAACAGTCGTGCACGAGGCGGCTGGCCGCATCGAGCTCATCGCGCGTGAGGGCCAGCGCGATGAGAGCAAAACGTTCAATGTCGTGGAGTGGACGCTTCCGACGAACGCTTGACAGGTTCCCGGCCGATCAGTACGGTTCACGCGTCGAGCGTATTCCCCAACAGTCCCTTCACGCTCTGGCCGCGCCCCCCGGAGGAGAACGCCATGAAAACAGTTGGTGTCGCAGCCGCACTGGCCATCGCGCTCGTCGTCACCGGATCCGCTCTCGCCGCCGGAGGCAACAAGACGATGGTGAAGGCCGATCCGCTCACCGGATATCAGGAGGCCACCCCGGCGGGCGTCTCGACCGGGGCGAGCGGCTCGTTCGAGGCCACCATCGACGAAGACGCTTCGACGATCGATTACACGCTGTCGTACAGCGGGCTCGAGGCGCCGGTGCTCTTCGCGCACATCCACTTCGGCAACCGCTTCACCTCGGGCGGCATCTCCGCATTCCTGTGCGGTGGCGGCAGCAAGCCCGCGTGCCCGCAGCAGGGCACGGTGACCGGGACCGTCACCGCCGCCGACGTCGTCGGTCCGACGGGCCAGGGCATCGAGCCCGGGGCGTTCGCCGAGCTCGTTCGGGCGATGCGTGCGGGCGTCACGTACACGAACGTCCACTCGACGAAGTTCCCGGCCGGCGAGATCCGCGGCCAGATCAACGACACCAACCAGCGCCAGCCGTAGCCGCCGAACGATCAGCGCCTCCGCGAGCGCCCGAGGATGCGGCGCTCGCGGAGGCGCTGGCACGTCGCTGACCTGCGCTCAGGGCCTGCGCTTGCGACCGGCGTAGATCTCCTGCATCTCCTTCTCGGCCCACGCGATCGCCTGGTCGGCCGTCATCTTCCCCGTCGCGTGCTGCGCGAACATGTCGGGAATGATGTAGAGGTCGAGCACCTGCTGCGACGCCGCCGTCGTCGGGCCCGGCCAGGACGGCGGGACCGAGACCTTGGCGACCTCGGGGATGAACCGGTACTGCTTGTCGCTCTTGTAGACGGCGTGCCTGGTCAGGTTCGACAGGAACGGCATGTTGAACCCGTGGCCGGCTTCCACCCACCGGGAGAGATTCTCGGGCTGGAAGTGGTAGCGCAGGAAGTCCTTGGCGAGGTCGACGTTCTTCGAGAAGTTCCAGATCCCCACGCACCAGTAGCCGGTGGTCGCCTTGCGATCCACGGGACCGCGCGGCGTGTTGATGTGATCGATGACCTCCGCGATCTCCTTCTGCGTGCCCGGCACCAGGATCTTGTCCTTCTTGGCGGACTCGTAGGCGCTGATCGGGTTGTGGATGCCGATGCACTTGCCGGCGTTCAGGCAGCGGTTGTTGCTCGCGTCGTCCCACGCCAGGACCTCGGGGTCCATCGCCTCCGTGTACAGGCGCTTGACGAAGTCCAGCGCCTGCCGCGTCTCCTTCGAATTGATGGTGGTCGTCCGGCCGTCCTTGGCGACGTACGAGCCGCCGTAGCTCCACAAGATGGACAGCATCGTGACGTTGGCGTCGGCGCTGTGGCCCAGCGCGGTGCCGAACGGATGCCCGATCGCCTTGCCCTTCTTGCCGACGCGCAGCCAGTCCTCCCAGGTGTCGGGGTTCTTCTCGCCGATCTTTTCGAGCAGGTCGGTGCGCACGGCCATCGGGAACGGCGGCATCCACCACGGCAGCAGCTTCCACTTGCCGCGGATGAGGTAGTCGTCCTGGTTCAGCCACCCGCCGTTCTTGGGCGCGACGTCGGTGGCGACGTCGTTCAGGTCGGCGAGATAGTCGAAGTAGAGGTCCGCATCGCCGAGGCCGGGGCCGAGCGCGGTGAGATCGTGTCCGGAGCGCGACTGGACCTCGGAGGCCTTCTTCGTCTGCAGCTGCAGGTGCGCGATGATGTCGAGCCGCACCTTCACCTTGTTCTTGGCCCCCCACTCCTCGAACTGCCGCTTCAGCTCCTTGTCGGTCTCCGGAACGAAGCTGGCGACGGTGAGGAACGTGAGCTCACGCGTCTGGGCGACCGCCGGCGCCCGCCCGAGCGCGAGGGTGCCGCCGAGCCCGGCGGCGCCGCCCGCCGTCACGCGGAGGAAGTGTCGTCGAGTGACTCTGGCCATGATGCTCCTCCTACTTGACGGCGCCCGCCGTCAGTCCGGATACGTAGTAGTCGAGGAAGAAGACGTAGGCGACCACGATCGGCAGCGAGCCGATGCAGGCGCCGGCCATCAGCCCGCCCCAGTAATAGATGTCGCCCCGGATCAGCTCGGAGAACACGCCCACCGTCATGGTCTTGAGCTCGGCCGGCGAGACGAAGACCAGCGCGTACAGGAACTCGTTCCAGGACAGCGTGAAGGCGAACAGCGCGGCGCAGATCACGCCCGGCACCGCCACCGGCAGCAGGATTCGCACCAGCGTCTGCAGGCGATTGCAGCCGTCCAGCATGGCGCACTCCTCGATCTCCCGGGGCACCGTGCGGAAGTACCCCAGCAGCAGCCAGGTACAGAACGGGACGAGGAACGTCGGATACGTCACCACGAGCGCCCACAGGCTGTCCGAGAGGCCCAGCCGGTTCACCACGGTGCTCAGGGGCAGAAAGAGCAGCGACGGCGGCACCAGATAGGTGATGAAGATCGCCACGCCGAACGAATCTCCGCCGGGGAAGCGCAGGCGGGCCAGCGGATAAGCGGCCAGGATGCCGATCACGACGGAGATCACCGTGGCCGCGACGCTGACGATCAGGCTGTTCACGAACCAGCTCCAGAACAGCGTGTCCTGCGAGAGCAATTGGTAATGCCCGAGCGTCACCCCGCGCTTGATCAGGAACGGCACCGAGTTGACGTCGTACAGCTCGGCGTTCTTCTTCAGCGACGTGACGAGCATGAAATAGAGCGGGAAGAGCGCGAAGAGGACGAACGGCATGACCGGAAGGTAGAGCGTGAACAGCGGCCGGAGGCGGCGGGCCGGGCTCATCATAGGTCGGTCGACTTGCGGACGAGGCGCAGCTGGACGAAGACGACGGCCAGCAAGATCGGGAACAGGAACAGCGACACGGCGGCGCCCTGGCCGATCTGGCCGCTCTGCAGTCCCAGCGCGAACGAGTAGGTGGCGAACAGGTGCGTCATGTTCATCGGGCCGCCCTTGGTGAGGACGTACACGATGTTGAAGTCGGCCAGGGTGAAGATCGCGGAGAAGAGGAACACGACGGCCAGCACGGGCTTGAGCAGGGGCACCGTCACGTGCCAGAAGCGTCCGACCGGCCCGGCGCCGTCGGACTCCGCCGCCTCGTACAGCTCGCGTGGAATGGCCACGAGGCCGGCCAGCAGGGTGATGGCGAAGAACGGCAGCCCCCGCCAGGTGTTGACGAGGACGACGGTGAACATCGCGAGATAGGGGTCGGGCAGCCACGGGATGTCGTGGTTCACGAGGTGCAGATTCTTGAGGGTCCAGTTCACGACGCTGTAGAGCGGCTCGAACATCCACCACCACACCAGCGTGCTCAGCGCGGTGGGCACGATGAAGGGCAGCAGGATCGCGCCGCGGATGAGGCGCTTGAACCGGACGAGCCGGAACAGCAGCAGCGCGAGCGCCATCCCGAGGACCGTCTTGAGCGTGAGCGCCGCCGCCGTGAACACGATGGAGTTCTGCAGCGTCTGGAGAAAGATCCCGCTCCGGAGGAGCCGGGCGAAGTTGTCGAGGCCGATGAAGTTGCCGGTCTCTCCGACGCGCGCGTCGCTCAGGCTGAACCAGAGGGAGAGAACGAACGGATAGGCGACGAGGAACAGCAACAGGAAGAAGGCCGGCGCGATGAAGGCGTAGGCCACCGGGGTGTCGCGGACCAGGAAATCGGACAGCCGAGCGGTTTCGGCGTCGCCACGCGCGGCGAGCCTGGCCACATCCTCGTCGGCCATCTTGAGCGGCGTTCCCAAATGAAGGCCCCCACGCTAGGTCCGGTGGCCGCCGCTGTCAAGCGCGCTCGTTGGCCGTACAATGCCCTTCCATGTCGCGGATCATCACGCTTCCCCCCGCGGGACTCGAGCCCGACGGCGCCAAGCCGGGCGGCTGGTGGCATGCGGGCGACGACGGCCGCCTCGTGTGCGACCTGTGCCCGCGCGCATGTCAGCTGCCGGTCGGCGCGCGGGGCTTCTGTTTCGTGCGCGAGAACCGGGACGGCCGCCTGGTGCTCGCGACGTACGGGCGGAGCACCGGCTTCTGCGTGGATCCGATCGAGAAGAAGCCGCTCCATCATTTCCTCCCGGGCACCAGCGTGCTCTCCTTCGGCACCGCCGGCTGCAACCTCGGCTGCCAGTTCTGCCAGAACTGGTCGATCTCGAAATCGCGCGAGGTGGCGTCGCTCAGCGAGTCGGCGACGCCGGAGGCGGTGGCGGCGGCGGCCCAGCGGCTCGGGTGCCGCAGCGTCGCGTTCACCTACAACGATCCCGTCATCTGGGCCGAGTACGCCATCGACGTGGCGGTGGCGTGCCACGCCGTCGGGATCAAGACGGTCGCGGTCACCGCGGGCTACATCACGCCGGCCGCGCGCGGGCCGTTCTTCGCCGTGATGGACGCCGCCAACGTGGATCTCAAGGCCTTCACGGAGGAGTTCTACCAGCGGCTGACGCTGTCGCACCTGGCCCCGGTGCTCGACACGCTGAGGTGGCTGCGCGCCGAGACCGAGGTCTGGCTCGAGATCACGAACCTCGTCATTCCCCGGGCGAACGACGGTGCCGACGAGTTCACGCGCATGTGCGACTGGATCCTGGCCGCGCTGGGCGACGAGGTCCCCGTGCATTTCACCGCGTTCCATCCGGACTTCCGCCTGCGCGACCGCGAGCGGACGCCGCACGACACCCTGAGCGCCGCTCACGACATCGCGCGCCGGGCCGGTCTGAAATACGCCTACGTCGGCAATGTGAACGACCCGGCGCGCCAGAGCACGTATTGCCCGCACTGCGGAACGGTCGTGATCGAGCGCGACTGGTACGCGCTGGGCCGCTACCGACTGCGCGGCAACCGGTGCGCGCAGTGCGACGGCGTGGTGGCCGGCCGCTTCGGCGACGGGCCCGGCACGTGGGGGCGCCGCCGCCTGCCCGTCCGCCTGATGCCCGCCGATTCGCCGCCGCCGCGGCTGACCGAAAGGAGACCGACGACGCTCACCTCCACGCAGGAGCGCGTGCTGCACCGGGCGGCGTGCGAGCTCGTCGCCGCGGCGACGCTGCGCCGGCCGCCGCGGGTCGCCGACCCGGCGCTGGGAGGCGCCGCGGGCGCCTCCGTTCACGGCGCCTTCGTGTCGCTCAAGCGCCGCGGTCGGCTGCGCGGGTGCTGCGGCATGGTGGGTGCCACGACGATCGGCGAGGCCCTCGGTCGCGCCGCCGCGCGCACCGCCACCGAGGACGGCCGCCTGCCGGCCGTGTCGCCGGCCGAACTCGGCTATCTCGACCTCGAGCTCTGGCTGCTGGCCGCGCCGCATCCGATCCCGGCGCGCGGCGAGGCGCGCCGCGAGCACGTGATCGTCGGCCGGCACGGCCTCGTCGTGCGTCGCGGCCAGGCCGGCGGTCTCTTGCTCCCGGGGGTCGCCGTCGAGGCGGGCCTCGACGCCGAGGGCTTCCTCGAGCAGGTCTGCATCAAGGCGACCCTGTCGCCGACGGCGTGGAAGGAGGCGGACGTCGACGTGTCCACCTTCGAAGCCCACGTGATCGGCGGCCCCTTCGATCCCGACGTCGCCGCGACGTTGGCCCCGGCCCCGCCGCGCGTCACCGCGGACGGCCTCGCGCGGCTCACGGCCCACTGCGCCGACAACCTGGTCGCGCTGGCACGGCGCCGCCACCCGAGCTGTTACTCGCTGCAGGCGCCCGACGGCACGGTGCACGCGATCTCGCTGGCGGTGAGTGAGCCGGATGGCGTGGAGCTCACGCGGCTCTCGCGGCTCTCGCTGCGTCCCGGGCTTCCGCTCCAGGCCACGCTCTTCGGACTGGTCGAGCAGGCCGCGGAGGCGCTCGCCGCGAACGCCCTCGAGGCCGACGGCGCGGGCCGGCTTCGGGTCGACCTGACAATCATGTGGGACCCGGCCATGCACGGGACGGCGCACGAGCCCGACCTGCGCGGCTTCGACCCGGCCGGCCACGCGTTGCTCGTGCTCGAAGGCGCGAAGACGGCCTGGCGCTACGATCCGCGCGCGTCGGCGGAATCGCTCCTCGCCGCCGTTGCCGACGCCGCCAACGTCCGGGATCCCCACGCCGCCGTCGTCGTCGGCCTCGCGGCGGCGTCGACCGAGCCGTGCCCCGCGGTCGCCGACGTTCTGCGCGCGCAGCGCGGCCCGAGCGTGCGTCCGCCGGCGGTCGCGGGCGCGTTCTATCCCGCCGCCGCGGCCGATTTGTCGCGCGTGGTCGACGGGCTGCTGGCGGGCGCGGGGCGGGCGGGCGAGCCTCGCGCGGCGATCATGGTGCCGCACGCGGCGCTTCGCTACTCGGGCCGCATCGCCGCCGCCGTCTATGCGCGGGTCGCGATCCCGGACGTCGTGATCGTGCTGGCGCCGCGCCATCATCGCCTCGGCGCCGACTGGGCGGTGGCCCCGCACGAGACGTGGTCGCTGCCCGGTGGCGCCGTGGCGTCGGATCCCGTGCTCGCGCGCGAGCTGGCCGAGGCCATTGCCGACCTCGAGCTCGATGCGGCCGCGCATGAGCGCGAGCACGCCATCGAGGTGCAGCTGCCGCTGATCGCGCGCCTGGCCCCGCACGCGCGCGTCGTCGGCATCGCGCTGGGAACGGGCGACGCCGAGCGATGTCATCGATTCGCGACCGGCCTCGCCCAGGTGCTCCGGGCGCGGCGCGAGCGGCCTCTCCTGGTGATCTCCACCGATCTCAACCACTACGCCAGCGACGCCGAGAACCGGCGCCTCGACGCGATCGCGCTCGACAGCATCGAGCGGCTGGACGCCGGCGACGTCTACCGAACGGTGCGTGAGCGCAAGATCAGCATGTGCGGCCTGCTGCCCGCGGTGGTCGTGCTCGACACGCTGCAGCAGCTCGGGGTGCCCCGGCATGGCCAGCGCCTGGGCTACGCCACCAGCGCCGACGCCGGGGCCGATGCCGGCCGCGTGGTCGGCTACGCCGGCATGCTCTTCGGCTGATCGACGGGAAGCGCTCGACGGTCGAGGATTCGCTGCGGTAGGAGGACGATCGATGCGCCTGACGGGGAAGATCGGGATCGTGACCGCGGCCGCCTCGGGCATGGGACGCGCCGGCGCGCTGCGCTTCGCGCGCGAGGGGGCGCAGGTCGCCGTGGTGGATGTGGACGCGGCGGGCGTGCAGCGGGTGGTGAGCGAGATCACCGCGGCGGGGGGCACGGCGCTCGGGATCACCGCGGACCTGACGAAGGACGAGGACTCGCGTCGGATCGTGTGGGACACGGTGAACCGCTTCAAGGGGCTGGACTTCGTCTGGAATCACGTCGGCCATCCGGGGCCGGCCGCCGTCGAGGGCATCGACATGAGCGCGTTCGATCTGGCCCTCGATCTCAACCTGCGCACCGTGCTCGTCACGACCGAGGCGGCCATCCCGGAGATTCGCGCGCGAGGCGGCGGCAGCCTCCTGTTCACCGCGTCCACCTCCGGGCTCCAGGGCTCCGGGTACAGTCCGGTCTATTCGATGTGCAAGTTCGGCGTGGTGGGCTTCGTCAAGAGCCTGGCGGTGCGGCTCGCGCCCGAGAGGATCCGCGTCAATGCCGTGTGTCCCGGGCCCATCGACACGCCGATGCTGCGTGTGTTCGTGGCCCGACCCGATCAGAAGTCCACCGCGGGGATGGATCCCGAGGACCTCGTGCGCAAGCGCGCCCACGGCGCGGTGCCGATGGGCCGTACCGGCCGGCCCGAGGAGATCGCCAACGCGGCGTTGTTCCTTCTCTCCGACGAGGCGTCCTTCGTCACCGGCGTCGCGCTGCCCGTCGACGGTGGAGTGACGGCGGCCTGAGCGGCGGCCGCGAACCCGTGGTGACACAGGAGGATGGCATGGTCGAGTTCAGGAAGCTCACGTACGAGGCGCTGCAGGTGGGCGAAGAGTTCGTCTCCGACGAGCACCTCGTCACGCCCGAGGACGTCGAGACCTACGCCTACGCGGTGGACGATCATCACCCGTGGTTCTCCGAGGCGTCGCCGTTCGGCGGGCCCATCGCCCACCCCACGCTGCTCGGCAATCAGGCGCTCCGTCTCCGGCACGGCCGCTACATCGTGCACGCGGGACTGCACGCGAAGATGGAGTTCGAGTTTCTCGAGCCGATCCGTCCCGGCGTGCGCGTGCGCTCGCGCGGCCGGGTCATCGACAAGTACGAGCGCCGCGGCAAGCCCTACATGGTCACGGAGTTCTCGACGGCGGACGAGCAGGGCACCGTGCTGGTCCGCGGGCGGTTCACCCAGATGCTGTTCCGCGACTGAGGCGGCCATGGCGACCATCGGCGAGAAGCTGCCGGCGCTCGACAAGGAGATCTCGCAGCGCCAGATCGACGCGTACTCCGGCGTGCGCCCGCTCTCCATCCATACCGACGAGGCGTGGGCGCGCGCGAAGGGGTTCCGCACCTGCCTCGCGCAGGGAATGATGTCCACCGCCTACGTCTCCGAGATGATGACGCGGCTGCTCGGGGCCGGTTTCGTGAAGGGCGGCACCATGTCCATGGCCTTCGTCCAGCCGGTCTTCGCCGGCGACCGGCTCAGCGTGCACGGCGTGGTGAAGGAGCGGCGCCCGGAGCGCGGTCGCACGCGCGTCGTGGTCGAGGTCTGGTGCGAGAACCAGCACGGTCAGAAGACCGCGGTGGGAGAGGCGAGCGGGCTGATCGCCTGAGGTCATGCGCGGGCACAGTCCACGCGGACATCCCCGGGCCGCCCGGTGGGTGGACGCGGCCGCCCGGCTCGGCCACGTGGCGACGGGGTCCGTCTATATCATCGTCGGCGTCGTCGCCGCGCTCGCATGCTTCGACGCGCGGCTGCGCCCACTGGGCACCCAGGGGGCGCTGCACCGGACGCTGAAGGGAGACCTCGGCGCCATCGCGATGCTCGCGATCGCGCTCGGCCTCACCGCGGATGCCGTCTGGCAAATGGTC
The DNA here is from genome assembly GCA_003220335.1 of Candidatus Rokuibacteriota bacterium. Lineage (GTDB taxonomy): Bacteria > Methylomirabilota > Methylomirabilia > Rokubacteriales > CSP1-6 > AR12. The sequence goes on along the minus strand of QHSB01000056.1, from coordinate 2,926 downwards.
CGTGCGGCCGTCGACGCCGACCGCGTCGGACCCGGCATCACCGGCGCGACGAACCGGGTGGCGTGGATCGTCACCGGTGTCACTCATTTCGGGCTCGCCATCGCGGCCTTCAAGATCGTGCTCGGCATCCGGCAGAGCACGGCGGAGGCCGGCATCAAGCGATGGACGGCGCTGATCATGTCGATGCCGTTCGGCCCGTGGCTGGTGGCGGCGCTCGGCATCGTCGTGATCGGCGTCGGTCTCGTCATGCTCTATCGGGCGTGGACCGGCGACGTCGACCGGTGGCTGAATCTGACCGAGCTGCCGCCGACGATCCGGGCGATCGTCATGGGCCTCGGGCGATTCGGTCTGGTGGCGCGGGGTGTCGTGCTCGGTCTCGCCGGGCTATTTCTCGTTCTCGCCGCCTTCGAGCTCCGTCCCGAAGATGCTCAGGGGCTCGGCGGCACGCTCCGCACCATCCGGTACCAGCAGGAAGGACGGTTGCTCCTCGGCGTCATCGCGCTGGGATTCATCTCCAACGGTGTCCTGGAGCTCGTTCGCGCCCGGTATCGGGAGATCCGAATCACCTGAAGCGCTCGGGTTGTCATTCGGGCACGGTGAGCCGCCGTGGGTAGCCGAAAAACGCGGCCGGGGCGGAAACCACCGTGAGACTCGAGACCTCTAATTGGTCATGAGTCGCCCGTCGGCCGCCAGCGAGGTCAGGCTTCCTGATCACGAAGAGTCGATCGCTCCTGTGACCATTCTCGATGCACAAGGGCGGCTGGTCCGGGTCGTGGCGGCGAAGGATTTCCGTCGGACACCGGACGCCGGCGAGGCGCTGGTCGGTCGGATACCGCCGACGCTTGCGCGCCAGCGTTCGCGGCGGGGGTCGCCATGATCCGGAGCGATCGCCGGCTGACACTCCGCGCGCCGTTCTTCGTACCGCAGCTCGAACGGGCGCTGGAGGTGATCGCGGTCGTCGCGCTCCTCGGAATGATCGTGTTTCCCCTCGTCTGGGGCTACGAGCAGCGTCAACAGGCTCGGGTGTGGCAGGAAGCCGCGTGTGCCTACCGGCTGAGAGAAGTGGCGCGGGAGACCAACGTGCTCGTCCGCAGCGACGGCCGGGCCCGCGCCTGCACCGCCCTCCGCGAGCTCGGCCTCGACGTGACGCCGCCTTACGACGCGCGCGCCCAGACCGCGTACAGCGGATCGCCGCCGGCGCCCGGCGAGCGGTCCTCTTCTCGCGCATCCGTCCAGCTGCCGGCGGCCTCGAAGTAGGCGCGGACCAGGGTGAGGTGCTGGACGTCGCTGGTGCCGAGCCAGAGCGCGATGGCCTTGGTGGGAAAGCAGCGGTTGGAGAACGACACCACGAACGGCGCGCCGGGGCGGAGCACGCGGCGTACCTCGCGCAGCAGGCGCACGGGGTGAATCACGTACTGGATCGAGACGGCGCACATCGCGCCGTCGAAGGCCTCGTCACCGAACGGCAGGCGCGGCTCGCGGTTGACGTCGTGCACGACGGACTTCGTCAGCTGCGGGTTCTCGGCCATCTCCTCGGCGTTCAGTCCCAGCCCGACGACCTCGCCCGCGGCGGCACCGGCCGGCAGGTGGCTGCGCCAGCTACTCATCAGATCCAGGAGGTCGCCGCCCGCCGGCAGCACCTCGGCGTACAGTCGCCCGAGCGCGGCGATTGCCCCGTCGTCGATGTGGACGACCTTGCGCGCGAGCGCATAGAAGCGATCGTCCGGCGCGTCGTCGTCCCGCTCGAAGGCCGCGGGCGCAAACACGCCGTCGCCCCGGAGGGGCTCGGGCCTCATGCGGCGCCGGTCAACGTGCCGCGGACGCCTCGGGCATCTGCTCGACCTTCAGGGTCTGATGCACGGCCGGCGAGTAGACCGAACTTCATCCAGCCCTTGAGGACGTAGAACATCCGGAAGTCGCACGTGTGCTGGTGCAGGCGGCTGATGACACTCGCTCATCGCACGTAGTCCTTTCCGCGGCTCACGACCTCGCCCGTCTCGATGTCGATCTCGTCCCGCCGCGGTCCCATCGTTCGCATGGCGTGAAAGCCGTCTTCCACCATGTCGCAGTAGAGCTCCACACGATTGCCGTCGGGGTCCTGGAAGTACAGGCTGCGCGACACGTTGTGCTCGATGGTGGACTCCACCGGGATGCCGATCTCGCGCAGCTCGCGGTAGGCGGCCTGCAGCTCCTCGAAGCTCCCGAGCTGCCACGCCGTGTGATGCAGGCCGGGCTGCTTCGCGTCGGGCGCCTGCCCGGTGGCCAGCTGGAACAGCGCCAGGTCGTGGTGCTGGGTGCCGAAGCTCAGGAAGACGGCGCCGTGCTCGAGATCCTCGTGCGCGACCTTGAGGCCGAGGGCACGGGTGTAGAACTCCTTGGATTTCTGGGCGTCGCGAACCTTCAGCACGAGGTGGCCGAGCTTGCGGGCCTGAATCATCGCGGTGCTCCTGCGCCGTGGCGCCTGGGGGTCGGGAGATGCCGGACCGTGTTCGCGTGCGCCAGTATACTCCGGCCCATGAAACGTGATGAGCTCGACGAGGTGACCCGGCGGCGCGGGCACGAGCTGGAGATGCACCGGATCATGGCCGCCGCCGACGCGGAGTGGGTCGAGAAATACGCGGCGTTCATCGAGGCCACGTACACCGGCGAGATCCTCGAGGCCCTCGAAGCGGTGATCATGCCGATGGGCGGCCTCGCATTCCGCCGCGGTGTCCAGGCCTGGGCGGCCGAGACGGGATTCCAGGAGATGACGTGATGGGGCTGGCCGACAGCGGCGCGTTGAAGGGCAGGGTGGCGCTCATCACGGGCGCGGCGACGGGGATCGGGCGCGCGAGCGCGCTGCTCTTCGCGCGGGCGGGCGCACGCGTGGCGCTCGTCGACGTGCGCGAGCCCGAGCTGGCCCGCACCGAGGCCGACGTGCGCGCGG